>JANNVG010001385.1:0-10349 GCA_031414395.1 Fimbriiglobus sp. | reverse complement strand
GGGGGAGGTCTGATACCACGTTGCATTGATGTCTTGCTGTAGCCGGCCTCTGTGACCCCGGTCCGACCGGCCTCACAGAAGCCGGCTACAGTGGCACACCCGCCGGCCTTGCGGCCGGGGTTCGCCCGGAACCGGCGGACTCACGTCGCACCGCTCGCCACGATGTTAACCTCCCGGCAGGCCGAGTAACAACCCGAAGGCGGCGGCGGCACGGGCCGGGTCAACTCGGGCGGTGTCAACGAACTTGTCGAGCAGTTCCTGCCGGCGTCCCTCCGGCGTCGCCCCCGCGGCGGTCGGCGCCCCCGCGGTCGTGGCGGTCGCGTCCTTCGCCACCTTCGGCCGGCGGCGGAACAGCAGCAGCCCGAGGACCGACATCGCCATCACCACCGACACCGCCAGGCTGACGTTGCGGGCCAGCTCGACGTAAGCCGCCATCCGCTGAAGGCGGGTCGTCTCCTCGTCCGGGTCGCTCACCGCCGGCGGGGGTTCGCCCAGCCGCCCGTTCACCACCTTCACGCTGTCGCGGCCGGTCTTGAACCCGATGGCATTCTGGATGATGGCTTCCGCGTCGGCGGCGGAGATCGGCGACGGTGCCGGCTGCCCTTCGACCGCCGTCGGCGGGGTCAGGTCCACCAGTGCGGCGACCGTCAGCCGCGTCACCGCGCCCATCTTCTCTTCCATCTCCCGCACCAGCTTGGACGTGTCGTAGTCCGTCTGGTTCACCTCTTCGCTGGTGGTGCCGCCGCCCCCGCCGGTGCCGCCCGCTTGCCGGATGTTGCTGCCCGCGCCGGCCACCCCGCCCCGCGGCGAGTTGGTCGATTTCATGGTGGTCGTCCGCTCCGCCCGCGACACCGTGCCGTCTTTCGGGTACGTCGTCTGAAGCTCTTTCACCTTCTGGTAGTTCAAGTCGGCGCTCACCTGCACCACCGCCCGGCCGGGGCCGAGGTGGGCCGTCAGCATCGTCTGCGCCTTCTGCGACAGGTACTGCTCCAACTCCCGCCGCTTGTCGATCATGCCCGGCGACACGTCGTCCTTTTCGCCGGCGTTCGGGTCCGACAGCAGCCGCCCGGTGGAGTCCACCACCGTCACGTTCTCGGCCTTCAGCCCGTCCACGCTCCGCGACACCAGTTGCACCACGCTGTTCGCCTGCGCGCGGTTGAAGGCGGCGCCCGACTTCAATTTGAGCACCACGCTGGCGGTCGTCGGCCGCTGGTCGCGCAAGAACGTGGACGGTTCCGGGCGGGCGATGATGACCCGCGCCGACGCCACCGAATCGATCTGCATGACCGACCGGGCCAACTCCGTCTGAAGCGCCCGCACGTAGTTCACGTTCTGCTGGAAGGGCGTGCTGGTCAGGCTGGACTGGTCGAACAGCTCGTAGCCCTTGCCGCCGCCGCGGGCCGGCAGCCCTTCCGCCGCCAGTGCCACCCGCGCCGCCGCCAACTGCTCCTTCGGCACCATGATGGTGTGGCTGTCCTTCAGCTTGTGCTTGATACTTTTCGATTCCAGCAGGGTGGTAACGGCCGCGGTGTCCTCTTCGGCGAGCGGGGTGGGGAACAGCGGCACCCCTTCGCCCGACTGGTTGAAGTAGGTGAACGCCCCGATGCCGCCGACGGCCAGCACCGCCGCCGCGACGATGAGCACGCGGACGACGAGGCCCAGCCCCCGCCAGTAGGCGCGGATCTGAGTCCAGGTGCGGGTGATGAATTCCATGACTGTGATCCCCAACTGGAACCGGGAACGGAGTGACCGGGTTCCCCGTCAACACACCCGGTCACTCCGTTCCCGGTTCCACACCTACACCTGCATCCGCTGCACTTCCTGGTAGGCGTCGGTCAGGCGGTTCCGCAGCTCCAGAATCAACCGGAACGACAAATCGGCCTGCGCCACGGCCAGGCTCACCGTGTGCAGGTCTTGCGACTGCCCGCTGGCGAGCGCGGTGACGGCCGCGTCCGCCCCCGCCGCGGCGGTGGTGTTCTGCGCGATCACCCCTTGCAGCACCGACGCGAACCCGCCGCCGGCCGGCCCGGTGGCGTCCGCCTTGGCGGCGGGCGTGAGTGTGCCGAGCGGGGCGAGTCCGCCGAGTGAGTTCACCGTCATGCGTCACCCCCGGATGAGGAGCAGGGCCTGTTCGTTCAGCGTGCGGAACGTCTGCGCCGCCCGCAGGTTGGCCTCGTAGGCGCGGCTGGCGGTCAGCAGGTTCACCATCTCCATCGGCAGGTTCACGTTCGGCATCGTCACCATGCCGTCGGCGTCGGCGTCCGGGTGGCCGGGCAGGTACACCCGCGGCAGCTCCGTCGGGTCTTCCACCACCTCCACCGCCTGCACCCCGCCGAACGCCGGCGCGCCGCTCGCCCCGCCGAGCACCTCCGCGAACACGACATCTTGCCGGCGGAACGGCCCGCCGTTGGCCGACTTGGTGCTGTTCGCGTTGGCGATGTTGTTGGCGATCACCTCCATGCGGAACCGCTCGGCCGACAGGCCGGTGCCGCTGATGGCCGACGCCGCGAACAGGTCCGAGAAGGGCATGGGATGCTCCGCTGTTTTGGCGAACCCCGACCGCAAGGTCGGTGGGTGGCGAGGGCGGGTGGTTGGTTGTCCGCCCCACCCGCGTCCCTTGCGGGCCGGGTTCGCCTATCTCCCGCTCACCGCCGCCTTCAGCGACGCCATACGGCTCGCCGCGATCTGCGCCGCCGCCTGATACAGCAGCCCGTTCTTCGACAGGTCGCCCATCTCGCGGTCGAGGTCCACGGTGTTGCCGTCCACCCGCTCCGGGCCGTCGGCCACCACCACCGTGGCCGACACGGCACCGGGCGACCCGCCGGGCGTGCCGAGCGCCTTCGCCATCTCGTCCTCGAACTCGACGGCCATGCGGCGGTAGCCGGGCGTGTTCACGTTGGCCACGTTCTGCGCGATCACCTTGTGCCGCAGGGCGGCGGCGTCCATGACGCGCTGGAGAACGTCGAGGCCGAAGGCGGAAGGAGTCATGTCGGGTTCATCGGCCGAACGCGGCGGCGAGTTGAGCGGTCGGGGTGAATGTGCCGTCGGATTTCCGGCTTTCTCGCGCCGGGTGGGGGAATGGGCTAAACTCGGGGGATGGGACCGAACCCGCTGCTCCTGGCGAACGCCCTGCCGACCGCTCAATCGGCCGCGGTCGCGCATCTGTTCCGACTGGTGGCGGGCGACATTTCACACCTGCCCGCCGGTCAGACGTTGCCCGCGACGGTGGTGAAAGCGACGGCCGGCGAAACGGTGCTGTCGCTCGCCGGAACGCAACTGACCGTGAAGGGCACCGTGCCGGCCAACGTGGGCGAGGTGGTGAACGTCCGCGTGCAACCTGGCACGAAACCGACCGTGGCGGTGGTGGGACAAGAGCAGACGACACCAAACCCCACCCCCGCCGGGTTCGCTCCGTTCACCACGGCGACCCCTCCCCAACGGGGAGGGGTGGGCCAAGCGGACAACCCAACGGCTGGCACACCCCTCCCCACTGGGGAGGGGTCGGCGAGTGCGATGCACGAGCCGGGGGTGGGGCCAAAGAACCCGGCGGTTCACACCGCCGGTTCGCCACTCGTGACCCCTCCCCGGCGGGGAGGGGTGGGGGTGACTGGGTATCGTCAACCGTCCCCGACTTCCGGCCCACCCGTCGTCGTCGATGTGATCGCCCGTGAGCCGAACGGCCAACTACGGGTGAAGATCGACGGCCGCGAGACGACCGCCACCAGCCCGCAGCCGCTGCAACCGGGCGGGCGGTACGTCGTGCAACTCGACCGCACGCCGGCCGGTGTCGTCCTCCGTCCCCTGCCCGATTCGCCACAACTGCCGATCACCGTTGCCACCGCCATCCTGCGCACCGACAAGCCGCCGCCGTTCGGTGACAGCCTGCCGTCACTGGTGAAGGAGTTGACCACCGCCGGAATGTCGCTGCCCGCTCCGCGGGCGGGTTCGGAATCCGTTCGCGGAGCGAACGGCGACACAAAGCAGGCCGCCACGCAGGTGAAAGAGATGGCGGTGAAGTTGCTGCCGTCGCCCGCCGAGCCGCCCACCGCCGAGCGCATCAAGCAACTGGTGGAGGACGGCGGCACGCACTTCGAGGCGAAGCTGGCCCGTGCCGCCGACACCACTCGCCCCGACCGCCCCGACCCGCCGACCCCGCACACCGACTTGAAGAGTGGGCTGCTCTCGCTCGCCCGCACGGTGACGAACCTGTCCGCCGCGTTCCCCGCCGCCGCCGCCACGCTCGACGGCATCGAACGCCAGCAGGCCGTCAACGTGCTGTCACAGCAGAACGGCGGCATGGCCGTGTTTCAGATCCCGTTCCCCGACGGCCCGCACTGGCGGACGCTCGGCCTGGGTATCGAACCCGACCGCGGGAGCGCACCGGACGCGACCGGCCGACCGACCGGCTTCCGCGTGATGATGCACGTTCCGCTGACGACGCTGGGCGAAACGTGGATCGACGCGAGTGCCGAATCGAACCGCTTGCGGGCGGTGTTGTACGTCAGCGATGCGGCGGCGCGGGACCGCGTGCGGGGCGAGTTGTCGGAGTTGCGGAGCGAGTTGCAGGCCGGCGGGTTCGGCGAAGTGCTGCTCGACGTGCGACCGGCCGCCGACCTGACGGAGAGTCAGCGGCGGAAGGCGAACGCCATCCGCGAGGGCGTGCCCGAAGGCGGCGGGCTGCTGGACGTGACGGCGTGAACTCCCGTGCTCTGCTCGCTCCGCGAGCGGTCTTCAGCAGGCCGCTCGCGGAGCGAGCAGAGCACATTCAACGTCGGCCCCGAAGGTGCCCCATGTCCGACCCGAAGAAGCGAGCCGTCGCGTTGAAGTACGACCCGACGGGCGGCGGCGCGCCGGTCGTCGTGGCGAAGGGCCGCGGCGCGATCGCCGAGAAGATCCTGGAGTTGGCCCGCACGAACGGCGTGGCCGTCCGCGAAGACCCGGCCCTCGTTACGGTGTTGAGCAAGCTGAACGTCGATCAGGAAATCCCGCCGCAGCTCTACGCCGCCGTCGCCACCATCCTGGCCTTCCTGTACAAGGCGAACAAGCCGGCGTAGCTGCACTTCCCCGCTACGGTCGTCAACAGTACCATCGTTGCACGTTCACGGAGCGAACCGATGCGAAGGCTTCTCGTCACACTCGTCGTCGCAGCCGCCGGCCTGCTGTTCGTTCCCCCGGTCACCGCGGCCCCGGTGCCGAAGTCCATCAAGGGGCCGGGCACCATCTACGTGTGGAATAATAGCCAGCCGCCGACGATACAGATTTTTACGCCCGATGGTGAGTCGATCAAGTCAGTCACTCTGGGCGCGAAGGAGAAGTGCCGCATTTTGGACGTGTCGCCCGGCGGGCGGTTCGTGGTGGTAAAGACGTGGAACGAGAAGTTGAAGCCACTACCGGCGTTCCGGTGCAAGTGTGCCCCGGAACAAATCCGCCTGCTCGAACTCGACCGGGCCGACGGCGAATTGCCCCCGCCCGTCGCCGAGGGGTGGTACTCGGTGGTCAGATGGTCGGCGGACGGCCGCACCGCGTACGTCTCGGCGTTCGCCGACGACGCCATGTCGCCCGTCGTGGACGCCTTGCCCGAGACGGAAACCATCGCCTACGACACCAAGACCGGCGGCACAACTCGTGTCGAACTGCCACGTCGCCACCGCCTGATGGACGCATCGGCCGACGGGCGGACGTTCCTGACATCCCGCGCCTTCCGAACCAGGACACAGGGTTGGGAGTGCATTTCTCATGTGGTACAGGGCACGGACGACCGCCCGTTGTCCGACTCGTCCGAGCTGTACGCCACGACCTTCCACGCGGACGGCAAGCGGGTGTTCGCCGGCCGCTTCCCGGACAAAGGCGACCCCGAACCGCTCCTGCTCGATTTGGAGTCCGGCAAGGAAACTCGCCTCGGTTGGCAGGCACAACTGAAGAAGCGTGTCGGGGAGGCGGCAACGGCATGGCGGCTCTCACCCGACAACACGCGGGTCGCGGTAAGTTGGCACGAGGTGTTGGAGAAGCCGGCCGATTGGAACCAGCGCGGTGACTGCTGGCAGTTCCGTCTCGGCGTGTGCGACCTGAACGGCGACAAATTCAAGACCCTCTACGCCCCGAAGCCGAAGACGACCGACGAGCATTGGAAGCTGAACGTAGAAGGCTTCGCCTGGCGATAGCTCGTCCCCTCTCCTGTCGGCAATCCTCCGAGTCTCCCGTCATGGCCAAAGCGCACTCCCCCGGCTTCCTGAAGGTGACGGCCGACGCCCGCAGTCGCGTCACCGAATGCACCGTCGCCGACGTGAAGGCCCGCCGGGCCGCCGGCGAAGCGTTCACCCTCATCGACGTGCGGGAGGACGGCGAGTTCGCCGCCGGACACGTGCCCGGTGCGGTCCACATCGGCCGCGGGGTGCTCGAACGCGACATCGAACGGGCCGTGCCCGACCCGGCCGCGCCGCTGGTGTTGTACTGCGGCGGCGGGTTCCGCTCGGCACTGGCGGCCGACAGCTTGCAGACGATGGGCTACACGAACGTGATCAGCATGGACGGCGGCTGGACCGGGTGGGTCCACGGCGGTGGCGAGGTGGAGAAGTGAAGGGCGAAGTCACTTCAGCCGCCGCACGCGGATGCTCTTGAAGTGCCACACGCTGTTGGCGTCGTGCGCTTGCAGGGCGATGGCCCCGCCGTCGGCGTTCAGTACCCGCCCGGCCCGCTCCTTCGGCCGCACCACGTTCGCCGGCTCGGTGTAGTCCACCACTCCTGTGCCGTCGAGCGCCACCGTGATCCGCTGGCCGTTCACCACGACTCGCACGTTGAACCAGTCCGTCTCGTCCACCGGCGACTCGTCCAGGTCCACCACCGCGTACAGGCTGCCCGTCTTCCGCTTCTCCTTCGCCGTGCTGTTGAGCTGCACCTCGTACCCCTTCGCCAGGTGCTTCTGCCCGTCCCGCGTGCTCGTGTCGGTGTGCACGAACACCCCGCCGTTCGAGTCCTTCTCCGCCCGCGCCACCACCTCCAACTCGAAGTCCTTGAACTTCTCCGGCGCCTTCCCGGCCCCGACGTAAAACAGGTGCGCGCTCGTCGCCCCGGACGCCCGCACCCGGAGCAGTCCGTCCTTCACGGCGAACGAGTCCGGGTCGTTGTTGGCCGCCCACCCGGACAGGTCTTTGCCGTTGAACAAGACCTGCCAGCCGCCGGGCGGGGTGGTGGCGAACGCCAGTGCGAAGAGGGCGGGGACGAACACGGGGGGCACTCCGGGATGGGGAACGGGCGACCGAGCGATTCCCGCCGATTCTACGGGTGGTCAGAGATCGACCACCGGCCAGGGGGTGACGTTGCCCCACTCGTCGGGTCGCAGCACCCAATCTGGAAGTGACGGCATTTGCGTGAGCAAGATCCTTCGCAGGAGGACTCGCTCCGGTTCCACCTCCAGCCGAAATGACACCCGCACCAGAGTGGCACCGCCGACGAACCTCACCCAGACTCCCGACTCGTACCCCTTCGGGTGTGGGAATGCGGTGGGACGGGAACAGGTGGTGTGATTCGCCGACAGGCGGGAGAGGTGTTCGAGTACGGCCGGGCGAAGAAGGGGAGGCACCCCGCGCAGGTCTTCGAACGCTTCCGGGATGAAATCGAGGGGCAAACTGTTCAACGGTCGAGTTCCTTGAGCACCTGCGCGTGGGAGATCGTCCGGCCCTCGGCAACAGCCCTTTCGTAATCGCCCATACAGCCCACCCGCTCGCCCGTTTCAGCCGTGAACCGCCCGCCGAAGTAAGCGAGCAGATCGGGGGGAGGGATTTCCGCCTCGCAGCGGTTGCCGGCGTCGGGGGTGAAGTGCGTCGTCCACGGGCGCTCGAGGTGCGTCATATCCCGAAGCCCGTGGGCGGAGTACCGGCCGTACTCCTGCCACACCTGCTCGACGGACTCCCGCTCGGCGGTGGCGAGGTCGTCGGCGGCGGGCACGTCCGGGATCACCTCCCGCCCTTGGCCCCACGGTAGGGCGTACACGTCCGGCACCACCGGGCCGTACCGCCACGCTTCAATTCGTTCGTTGAACAGCGGTCGCCCGTACCACGCCAAGTGCCACCCTTGGCAGTAGTACAGCAGCTTGTGCAGCCGCAACGGGGTCATGCCTTCGCCTTCCGGATCGGCCGAGGCGAGGTGAACGAGGTGTCGGGCGACGGAGGTGGCGGTGGCCATGAATCGGGACGGTGAAGGGTGGTGGACTGATGGTTACAGTAACTTCCAATCGGCGTACCAGCAAGCTCAGCAGACGGGTCGGGTTATCCCGCGTCCTTCGCCATCCACTCGGCCAGCTCGCGGGACATGCGGCCGTCGTTGTCCATGAGCGGCACTTTGTTCTGCCCGCCGCTCTTGCCGCGGGCGGCCATCCACCGCGCGAACCCGCCGTCGGGCACCGCCCGCACCACCGGCAGCAGCATGGTGATGTCGTTCACCCGGTGCGCGTCGTAGTCCTCGTTCAGCCGGCGGAGTTCGGCGTCGAGGTCGGTGGCGAAGCGGGTCAGGTCGGGCGGCGGCGGGCCGCGGAACTCGATCTGGTACAGGTGGTGGCCCGGCTTGGTGGGATCCATCGGGAACACCGGGCCGACGTGCAAATCGGCCGTCAACACTCGGCTCTTCTCCGCCGCCACCGCCACCGCCTTCGTCACCTCCTCTTCGATCAGGTGCTCGCCGAACGCCGACAGGTAGTTCTTCGTCCGCCCGCTGAACCGCAGCAGCGGCGGGTTGACGCTCTCGAAGGTGATCGTGTCGCCCACCAGATACGCCCACATGCCGGCGCAGTTGCTCAGGGCCACCGCGTACACCACGCCGGGCTGCACGGTGGCGAGCGTGTGCCGCGTCGGGTTCGCCGTGACGAGCTTGCCGTCCTTCAGTTCATCCAGAGGGATGAACTCGAAGAAGATGCCGTGGTCGGGCACCAGCCGCAGCTTGCCGTACCGCGGGTCTTCGGTGGCGATGAACCCCTCGCTGCACGGGTACACCTCGCAGAACTTCACCTCGTCCGACCCGATCTCCGCCTTGAACGTGTTGCGGAAGGAGTCGAACTTGGTGCCGCCGTGGACGACCACCCGGAGCTGCGGCCACACCTCGGCAATCGTCTTCTTGCCCGACACCTGCTTCACCACGTCGAACAGCTTGAGCATCCACGACGGCACCCCGCTGAGTGCCGTAATCGGCTCGCGGAGGGACCGCTCGGCCAGCCGCTGCAGCTTCACCGTCCAGTCGGAGATGGTGGCCAACTCTTCGGACGGGAACACGTAGGGCCGACCGCTCAGCCGCAGTTCCTTGAAGGCGATGGCGCTCAGGTCGCCGGCGGCGCTGCCGTCCGCCTGCTGGCGAAGGCTGGTGGACCCGCCGAGGAAGAAGAACTTGCCGGTCAGCAGGCGGTGCTTGCGGTAGTGGTTGCGGAACAGGGCCATCGACGTGTACGCCGCCTTCTGGTTCGAACGCACCATCTGCCGCGAGATGGGGATGAACTTGGTCGCCCCGCTCGTGGTGCCGCTGCTCAGCGCGTAGTACGGGTACTTGCCCGGCCAGGTGATGTTGTCCAGCCGCGGGTAGGCCGCCTTCCAGTAGCCGTTCCAGAAGTCCTCGTAGTCGCGGAGGGGCACGCGGGCCTGGAAGTCGGCGACGGTGTGGATGTGCTCGAACCCGTGGTCGCGGCCGAACTTGGTGTCGGTCGCCTTCCGCACCAGCCGCAGCAGTTGCTTCTCCTGAACGGCCGCGGCGTCCATGCGGTCGAGTCGGCGGGTGCGGACGCGAGCGGCGGCCGTCAGGCCGGCGTCGGCCATGCGGCGGACCAACTGCGAGCCGGCCACTTTGGGCACGATCCACCGCGACGGGCGTGGCATGGGAAAAGACTCCGTCCGAGACACGACGAAGGCATGATATCCGGTCGGCGCTGCGTGGGCGGCGGGCAGTGGGTACACTCCGGGTGAACGGAGGGACCAGCCATGACGACCCGCAAGTACATCCACTACACCCAACTCGGGCCGAGTGCCGCGCACTGCCCGCTCGCCGAAGAGTGGGAAACGTACCGCCGCATCGCGGGCGAACTGCTCGTCGCCGGTCACGAGGGGCAACACGTTCTCATCAAGGGGACGGAGGTCATCGGCTTGTGGTCGACGTTCCGCGAGGCGCACGCGGATGGGATCACTCGCTACCCCGACCAGCCGATCTTCGTGCAAGAGGTGCGCGAGTGGGAACCGGTCTACAACTTCGGGCGGTTGACCTTCGGTAAACTCGTCCTGGACGGAGATGGGTGTGCTTCTCGAAGTCGGCCGAACCCCCCCCCGCACCGCGCGTGCGTGCGACCACCCCCCCCCCGGGGGGCGGGGGGGGGTGAT
>JANNVG010001384.1:0-1632 GCA_031414395.1 Fimbriiglobus sp. | reverse complement strand
AGTTGGGCGTGGTTCCGGCGGGGCGTCGCGGCCGGGTCGTGGTTCGCAACTGAGTTTCATCACATCCGCGACAGCCACGGTGATCCCCGGCCGCTCGACCCGCCCTACCAGACTCCCGGCTCGCCACCAGTCACCAGTACGCCGGCTCGAAGAAGATGCTGCACCCGCCGAGGGCCGACCCGCCGCGGGTCTGCTGGTCGTCGAGCTGGCGGGCGAGCGCATCCGCCACCGCCGTCCGGCGGTTCGGCGACAGCACGCGGACGATTTTGCTGCCCGGAAGCGACACACCTGTTTCGAGCGCCGTCCGTAGCGACGGGATGCCGTTGCCCCCGCCGGTCAGGATCAACTCCTGCATGTGCGCCGGCGGCAGGTCGCCACAGAACTCGACCACCCGCCCGACCACCTCGCGGCCGAACGCCTCCAACACCGCCCGGATCGCCGGGCCGTCCTTCCGCCCGCCGATGTTCCCTTCCAGCGTCTTGTACGGCTTCTCGCTCGTGCCGGCGTACACCGTCAGGCGGAAGTCCTCCCAGTTTGCCGCCGACATCTGGTTCGTCAGGTAGTCGGCCTGGCGGGGTGGGAGGGCGGCGCGCACGCGGGCGTCGAGTTCGTACACGCCGAGCGGCACGGAGGTCTGTCGCACCCGCACCGCCGCCGGCGTGAAGTCGTCGATCTCGGCGGCGGGCAGTTCGACGACGGCGACGTCGGTGGTGTACGCGCCCACGTCCACCACCAGCGCGCGATACAGTGGGTAGTGCGCGCCGTCGTTCGCGGCGGTGATGATCGGCCCCTTCTTGAACATCTTTCCCAGATCGATGCGGGTGACGGGCGGCTTGTTCCGCGGTTTCAGCGTTCGCAGGGCGTTCACGCCGCCGGTCAGCACGCCGACGGCATTGGAGAACGGTTCGGACACGACCGGCGTGTGCGAACGGAGCGTCCACCCGGCCCGCGTGACCGCCCCGGCCAACAGCTTCACGCCGGGGTGTGCGGACAACTCGGCTTCGGGCACGAACGCCGGGGCGGTGAGCACGCACGGCACGTCCTCGACGTTCTCCGGCGGCTTCTCCATCTTGCGGCAGGCGTCCAGCACGAACGTGCGGAGGTGGCGGAAGAACTTCTCGGCCAGCACCGTGGCCCACCGCACTTCGAGCGGTTCGGTGGCGGGCGGCGGGCCGCCGTTCAGTTGGTGCGAAGCGGACACCAGTTGCCGCAGGCCGTGGACTTGTGCGACCGGCACCTGGTACCGTCCGGCGAGTGCGGCAAAGTCGTCGGACGCCAGCAGTGTGTGCAACCCGGACGGACCCGCCCGCCCGGCCTCGAACGCCCACCGCTTCCAGTTGGCGAACACCCGCACCTTGTCGCCCGGCTTGCGGTCGAGCGCCTGATACCCGAACTCGTACTGCCGGGTGCCGCTCGTCTGGTCCACCGCCACCACAGTGGGCAAACAAAAATCGACCCCGCCGGCCAGCACCGACGGGCTGGCGAGCAGGGTGGTGTCGGCGCCCGGCGCGGTCCGCAGCCCGACCTTCGTGTACCCGCTGCCCAGGTCGATGCAGAACACCCGTTCGGCCATCGCTCACCCTCCGGCGTGCTCTGCTCGCTCCGCGAGCGGTCTTGGGAACCCGCTCGCGG
>JANNVG010001383.1:0-1762 GCA_031414395.1 Fimbriiglobus sp. | reverse complement strand
GCGGCTGTTCGTGGCCGCAACGGTGACGCGGCGGGTGGTGACGCGCACTACTTAACTCTTCGCCGCGACGGGGGGTTGCCCCACCCGCGGCCGCGGTTGGCCCGCCCGCCGGTCGCGGCGAACAGAGCTGCTACTTCAACTCGTTGAAATCCCACACGGTCGTCGTCCCCAGGCCCTTCACTTCCACTTGCCGCGGCGTCCCCGTTGCCAGTTCCTTCACGTCGTCCCAGGCGGCTTCACTCAGCGTCACGCGGCCGGGTATGCCGTTCGACTCCATTCGCGCCGCGGCGTTCACAGTGTGCCCCCACACGTCGAAGCTGAACTGCGTCTGCCCGAGCACCCCGCTCACCACCGGCCCGACGTTCACCCCCACCCGCACCGTCCACTTGGCCGGGTGCGCCGCGGCGTCGGCGATCAGGTCCACCCCGCACTTCAACAGCGACAGCGCCGGGTTCGGGTCGGCGCCGTCGAGTCCGGCCACGGCCATGAACGCATCGCCCACCGTCTTGATCTTTTGCACCCCGTGCCGCGCGGCCGACGCCTCGAACCGCGTGATCAGGTCTTGCAGCGTGGCCACCACCTCTTCCGGCTTGTCCTGCCTCGCCTCGCACCAACTGGTGAACCCGGCGATGTCGGTGAACAGCACGCCCACCTTCTCGTGCCGCTTCGGGCGGATGGCCTCGTGCTGCCGCCACTCGGTCACGGCCGCCGGCGGGAACATGGCGTTCACCAGCCGGTCGATGCGGCTCTGGTACTCCCGCTCGCGGTCGCGGAGCCGCTTCTTTTCCAGGCTGGCGGCGATTCGTGCTTGAAGCAGGGCCGGCCGCACCGGGCGGGTCAGGTAGTCTTCCGCGCCGGCCGAGATGCACGCCAGCACGCCGTCCTCGTCGTCCAGCGCGCTCACCATGATGACCGGCACCGCCCACAGCTCGGGGTCGGCTTTCATCCACGTGAGCAGGTCGAGGCCGGTCACGCCGGGCATGAGCACGTCGCACAGCACCACGTCCACATTCAAGTCGGGGCGGCTCAGCCGGGTGACCGCGGCCGGCCCGCCGTCCACCGCCTCCACCGCGTGCCCCAGGTCGCGGAGCATCTTGCCCACCAGGTCGCGGTTGTACTCGTTGTCGTCCACCAGCAGCACGCGGCCGGGTTCAGTCCGCTCGGCCCGCGCCGCCGCCACCGCCGCCGGCAGCTTCACCAGCGCGTCCAGGATGGGCATCTCGCGGGAGTGCTCGTTCGCCGGGTCGAGCGGGGCGAGCGAGCCGATCAGGTCGAGCAGTTGGCGGGCGGCGGCGCGAGTGGCGACGAGCGCCGGGCCGAGGTCGGTGGCGTCTTCCTCCAGGCTGTCGCACGCGGAGATGACGTACCCGGCGGCCCCGCGGAGGTCGTGGCGGAGGACCTTCAGTTCGGCGTCCGTTTGCGGGGCGATTTCGGACTCGGCCAGCTTGCGAACCGTCTCGGTCAGGTAGTGTGAGCGGTCGTTGATGCGGGCGAGCAGCTTGGCGGCGTGCGGGTCGGCGGACGAACCGGCGTGAAGTGCGTCGGCGTGACAGGACAGTTCGGCGGCCGGGGCGGAGAGTTCCTGAACCAGGTACGCCAGCCACGCCCGCTGTCGGAGGGTCGGCGGTGGCGGCGGCGGCGGCATCCGATCATTGTAGCCCGAAGTGGTGTGCGGGCGGCCCGGGCGGGATTAGGTGGGCCCCCGCGGGGGGGCCCTCCCACCCCCCTCAGGACCCATGGGTGGGGGGGGGGCGCGCGCGGG
>JANNVG010001382.1:0-14650 GCA_031414395.1 Fimbriiglobus sp. | reverse complement strand
CACCCCGGGCTAAATCTAATTTGCTCGTGTCGCGCCGGGTTGTGTGGGTATTTTTCAAACGTGCCGGCCCTCGGAAACTTTTCAAACTCCCCCCACTCACCCGGTCACTGCGTTCCCGGTTCCATTTCACTTCACGGCGGCGGTGCCCGCCCCGCTCTTTCGGGCGGCCAGCGGGTGCTTCGACAGCGGGATGTGCCGGTCCAGGCCGATCACGTGCAAGGTCTTGCCCGACTCGGCAAGCGTCACCTCCAGCTCGTGCAACTTCTCCATCACGCTGTGGTCCACCAGCTTCGTCGCCGACAAGTCGAGGGTGATGTCGTCCCGCGTCCCGGCCTGGGTGAGAATCACCTTCCGCAGGCCGAGCCAGTTGCTGAACAGGGCGGCCCGGCGGACGAGGATCGTCACCTTCTTGTCGCCGTCCGTCACGGTGTTCACGTCCGTCCAGACGAACCCCTTGAGCGGGGCACCGTTCCACAGGTGGAAGGCCACCTTCAGGGCGATGCCGACGCCGATGCCGATGAGCAGGTCGGTGGCCAGGGTGGCGATGATGGTGCCGACGAACACGACGAACTGCTCGACGCCCACCTTAAAAGTCTTCACGAACTCGGTCGGGTTGGCCAGGCGGAAGCCGGTGAACACGAGCATGGCCCCGAGGGCGGCGAGCGGGATCTCGTGCAACAGGCCGGGGATGGCGAGCACCGCCGCCAGCAGGAACAGGCCGTGGAAGGCGTTGGCCTGTTTGCTCCGGCCGCCGGCGTCGATGTTCGCCTTACTCCGCACGATCTCGGAGATCATCGGCAGCCCGCCGGCGCACGCCACTAGGGCGTTCGCCAGCCCGATGCCGATCAGGTCGCGGTCGAAGTCGGTCTTCCGCCGCCACGGGTCGAACTGCTCGATCGCCTTGGCCGCCAGCAGCGACTCCAGGCTGCCGATGGCGACGAACAGGAAGAGCCACTTCAGCCCGGACGGGGTGGCCACCCCGCGGAAGTCGGGCAGGGTGAACGCCTTCTGCGGCTCGGCGATCACGTTCGGCATGTTCACCAGGAACTGCGGCCACTTGACCACCTCCCCGTTGTCCGGTTCGCCGTCGAACAGGTGGGCCGGCAGCAGGTGCTTGTGCTCGTGCTCCAGGTCGAACGCGAACCCCAGCGCCACCGCCACCACCAGCACCACCAGCTGCGCCGGGATCATCTTCACCCACTTGACCTTGATGAAGAAGTGGGCGAACAGGATGAGCAGACTGACCGCGCCGATGACCAGGATTTCCGGGTTGAAATGCACCACACGGGCGGGGAACTCGGCCAGCAGCACGAGCGGGCCGGGCGGCTCTTCGCCGGGGTGCGTGGGCGGCGGGGCCACCCCGCACACGGCGTACAGTTGCTTCGAGATGATGATGATGCCGATGCTGGCCAGCATGCCGTGGACGGGGGTGAGCGGGAAGAAGTCCACCAGCCGGCCGGCCCGCACTAGGCCGAGCAGAACCTGCACCACCCCCGACACGACCCCGATGCCGAGCGTCAATCGGTAGCCCACCTCCGCCCGCTCGTCCTCCACCTTCTTCGTGATCTGCTCGTCCGTCTGCCCGGAGGCCACGAGCGCCGCCAGCTCGACGGCCGTCGGCTCCGGCACGAAGTCGCGGCCCAGGCCCGTCACCGCCCCGGCCACGATGACGATCAGCCCGGCCGCCGGCCCCTTGATGGTGAGGGCCGAGTTGCTCACCCAGGTGGCGATCAGCCCGCCGGCCACGGCCGTCCAGATGCCGGCGATGGGCGGGAACCCGCTCGCCTTCGCGATCGCCAGGCAGAGCGGCATGGCGATGAGGAACACCAGGAAGCCGGCGATGGCGTCGAACCGCAGGTTGCCGAACAGTCCGGGCTTGAGCGGCGGGGGCGGGGCGGACGGAGCGGCCATGTGCGAACCTCGGGGCGGGTCGGCCACCCCAATCGCAACCGGCGTGCCGATGAAAAACGGCTGAAATCGGTGGAGAAATGCCCGTCGCGTGACCGAGTGGTTGATCGCCGTTCACTCACCCTGGTCTTCGTCGGACCACACCGCCTGCCCGATGCGGATGCCTAGCGCGCGGATCTTCGTCCGCAGGCTGCCGCGGGTGATGCCCAGGATTTTCGCCGCCTGCAGTTGATTGCCGGCCGTGTGCTTGAGCACCCGCACCAGCAGTTCACGTTCCATCCGCTCCAGCGTCTCGGCGTACAGGTCGGCGCTGCCGGCGGCGATGCGGTCGCCCACGAACTGGTCCCAGTCCAGCGCGGCGGTGGTGGTCGGTTCGGCGGTCCCGGCGAGCGGCGGCAGGAAGTCGGGCAGCAGCACCGAGCCGCTCATCCGCAGGATCGCCTGCTTGAGCACACTCTGAAGCTCCCGCACGTTGCCCGGCCACGGGTACGCCCGCACCGCCGCCCACACCTCCGGGGCCACCTCCGCCACCGGCTTGTGCAACTCGGCCGCGAACCGACGGACGTAGTGCTCGGCCAGCGCGGTCACGTCGTCGCCCCGCTCCCGCAACGGCGGCAGGGCGATGGTGAACACGTTCAGCCGGAAGAACAGGTCTTTGCGGAAGCGGCCGTCGGCGGTCATCGCCTCCAGGTCGGCGTTGGTCGCGGCGATCAGCCGCACGTCCGTCGTCACCGTCTCGTTGCCGCCCACCCGCTCGAACTTCTGGTCCTGCATCACCCGCAGGATTTTCGCCTGCGTGAGCGGCGTCATCTCGCCCACCTCGTCGAGGAACAGGGTGCCACCGTGGCACTGCTCGAACCGGCCGATCCGCTTGCGGTCCGCCCCGGTGAACGCCCCCTTCTCGTGCCCGAACAGTTCGCTCTCCAGCAGCGGCTCGGGAATGGCCGCGCAGTTGATGGCCAGGAACGGCTTGTCCTTCCGGTGCCCGTGCTGGTAGATCGCCCGCGCCACCAGCTCCTTGCCGGTGCCGCTCTCCCCGCGAATCAGCACGGTCACGTCTTGTCCCGCCACGCGGCCGATCTGCTTGTACACCTCCTGCATGGCCGGGCAGCGGCCGAGCAGCACGTCGCCGGCCGGCACCGCCGCCTCGCCCACCTCAGGCATGGTCGCGGGCGTCCGCATGGCCGCCCCGCTCCGCACCGCCCGGTCGAGTGTGGCCCGCAGTTCTGGCAACTCGAGCGGCTTGAGCAGGTACTCGAACGCGCCCGCCTTCATCGCCTCAATGGCCAGGTCGGTGGTGCCGTGGCCGGTGACGAGCACGACCGGCTCGGGCGTCGATGGCCTTCAGCCGGCGGAAGGTGTCCAGGCCGGAGGCGTCGGGCAGGTGAACGTCGAGCACGACGGCGTCGGGGCGTTGCCGGGTGAACTCGGCGACCGCTTCCGCCGCGGTCCCGGCGAACCGCACGTCGAACCCCCCGCCGAATGCCTTCTTGAAGGCGTGGCGGATGGCCGGCTCGTCGTCGATGATCAGGAGATCGGGCATGGGGGTAGTAGACTCGTTGCGCAATAGCGGGAGGAGTGGACATGGGACCGCCGGGCGGTCCCGCTGGACTACTCTCCGAACATGCGGTTGTGCAGGCCGGCCACATTCTTCATGATCACCGTGTGCTTCCGCCGCGGGTTGCGGAACCGATCCGCCACGATCCGCCAGATCTTCATCTTCCCGATCCCGTGCTCCACCACCACCACCCGCTTCGACACCCGCCGGTTCCCCGCCTTCTGCCGGCGGGTGAGTGTCCCGCCCCGCGGCTTGCGATGCGGCACCTGCAAGTCCGTCCCCTGATACCCGCTGTCCCCCGTCCCCCGCACCCCGTCCGGCAACTCCAGCCGTGAGCGGTCGTACACCTTCTTGTCGTGCGTCTTGCCCGGCGCCGCTTTCGACACCGCCGCCACCCGCACCTTCCGCTTCCCCCGCCCGCGCTTCCGCTTCCGCACCACCACCACCTGGTGCTTGATCGTGTGCCGCTTCTTCTTCCCCGAGTAGTACCGCCGCTGCCCCTGTGACGGGCGGTTCACCGGCTGTTCGGTGGCATCCACGCACGCCTCCCGCAACTCGCCCGGGGCGATACGGACCTTCCGCTCGGGGATGCGGAACACGCCGGTCAGGGCGAGACCGATCTCCCCCACCCACCGGCAGACGGTGCCGGCGTCCACCCCGAACAGTCCGCCCAGGAAGGCTTGTGTCACATACACCCGGTAGTAGGTGAGGGTGACGAACAGGCGGTCGGCCAGGGGCAACTTGGTCTTCCGCCCGCCCCCGGCCTTCCGGCGGCGGGGCTTCGAGCGGCGAGCCTTCGCCTTCCGCGCGGCCAGGACCGGCCGCAATTCGGCCAGCAGTTTGTCGAACTCCTCCACCGACAGCCCGGTAAACTGGCGAAACGTGGTCGGCTTGCGGCGAAGGCGGGCGTAGTGGCTCATGACGCCCAATACCAACCCCCGCCCTATTTCGCAACGAGTCTAGTGTAGATGGTGGTTCGTCCCTCGCTCGCGCGGCGGGCTAACCCGTTGGCAGCGTGATCGTGAACCGCGCGCCGGCGGTCGGGCCGTTGCCGCCGCGGAGGCTCCCGCCATGCTCCTCGGCGATCCGCTGGCACACCACCAGCCCCAGGCCCAGGCCGGTGTCCTTCCCGCTGGCGAACGGCTCGAACAGGCGGGCCAGGATGTCGGGCGGGATGCCGGGGCCGGTGTCGGCCACCTCCACCGCCGCACCCCGGTTCTGCCGGGTGATGGTGGCCGTGAGCGTGCCCCCGGCCGGCATGGCGTCGAGCGCGTTCAGCCCCAGGTTCACCACCACCTGGTGCAACTGGTCCGGGTCGGCGGTCAGCGACACCTCGCCAGCGGCCCGCACCACCAGTTCCACCTTTTGCCGCTCGGCCCGTGCGCGGAGCAGGTCGAACGCCCGCCGCACCACCGCCACCAGTTCCGTCGGCCGCCGCTCCACCTTCGGCGGGCGGGCGTAGTCCAGAAACACCTGGAGCGAGCCTTCCATCCGCCGCACTTCGGACTCGATGACCGACAGGTCTTCGGGCGTGAGCGGCTCGCCGGTCTGCACCAGCATCTTGATCGACGTGAGCGGGTTGCGGATCTCGTGCGCCACCCCCGCCGCCAACTGCCCGAGCGCGGCCAACTGCTCCGCCCGCCGTACCTCCCTCTCCCGCTGCTGAAGCCGCTCCACTGCCGCCCCGACCCGCTCGCTCAGTTGGTCCACGTCGGCGTGCAGCCCGCCGAAGTCGTCATCGTCGGAGACGGTCACGTCGGCCGCCTCGGGGCCGAGCCGCCCGGCGGCGTCGCGGATGCGCACCTGCACCCCGCGGATGGACCGCCTCACCGCTCGCGCCAGCCCGTACCCGAGCACCACCCCGGCCGTCGCCCCGAGCAGGCCGATGCCGGCCATCCCCCACGCCAAATGGCCGAGTGTCCGCTCGTGCCCGGCGGTCGAGTCCTCCACCCGCCGGTCGTTGTACGCCTCGAACTCGCGGCACGGCATGAGCACCTCCGCCTCGAGCAGCCGCGAGGCCTCGACCACCGTCGCCTCGTGCCTCGGGTCGGCGGGCGTGGTCGCCTGCCACAGCGTCAGGTACTTGCCGAACCCCGCCTCCAGGCGGTCGGCCAGCACCCGCTCCTCCGGCTGGTCGGCGTACCGCCGCACGCCTTTCAGGGACTCCCGCGCCTGGGCGTTCAGGTCGTCCACGTTCTCCACCCGCCGGTGTTCGAGTTCGACCAGCACGTTCAGGGTGCCGCGGAGTTCGGCCGCCGACCGCCGGCTGGACACGTTCTCCCGCAACACGCCGGTGATGGCCGCCTGCTGGGCGAACAGCGACGCGGCGGTAATCGCGCACAGCACGACCAGGCAGACGGACACCGTCACCACCGGCACCAACACGCGCGTCTGGAACCGTTTCATCCGCCCCTCCGCGGTGGTCGGCCGGCGACCAGTGTGAGCCGACGCCGACCACCACCCGTACCGAGTAGGATCACAGTACTGCTAGGTTTCGTGGGAATCGTCGCCGGCACATCGGTTGCTTTCCGACTCCCGCGTGCCACCCGTCCGGGAGAGTCGGCTTTGAACCATACCGCCGAAGGGCAGACCGGTCTACCCGCCGACCCGCTCGCCCGGCTGTCTGCCGCCGTTGACCACGCCGCCCACCTTCTGCCCGCCCAGGGGCCGATCGGCGTGTTCATCCACCACAACACCCTGCACGCCTTCGAGCACCTGCCGTTCGACGAGGCGGTGCGACAGGCCGGGCGGGTGTTCGGGT
The DNA here is from genome assembly GCA_031414395.1 of Fimbriiglobus sp. Taxonomy (GTDB): domain Bacteria; phylum Planctomycetota; class Planctomycetia; order Gemmatales; family Gemmataceae; genus JALHQU01. Next base: position 8,423 of record JANNVG010001382.1, on the reverse strand, counting down.
GCGAGCCGTATTTGAGTGAAGCTCGTTACCACCGCGAGCGGGCGACCGGGCGGATTCGGGACGACGACCTGCGGGTGGTGCTCACGGACGACCTGGGCGACCGCGGGCCGGTGGAAATACCGCCCGGCGTCACGCGGTGGGCACTGCGGTTCGCAATGCTCACGCATCTGGCGTGGGAGGGCACGGCCGACGAGACGCGGTGGGAGCTCGCGGTCGACCAGATCCCCACCCGCCACCCGGCACTCTGGACGCAGTGCGTGGCCGCGGTGAACGCCGTGCCCGAGGAGGTGCCCCCGTCTCCGTTCGCTCGACACCGTGACGAGATCCTCGCCGCCACCGGCGACGACACCGACCAGCCCGTGAACGACCTGCTCGGCCGGTACACGGCCGCGTACCTCGATCAGGGCGTGTCGCACCACCCGCAGCCGAACAAGGCGAGCGGGTTCTTCCGCGGGTTCTGCGACCTGTACGCCGGCGGGTGGCACGTCGAGCCGTGGCGGCGGGAGTTGGCCGCACTCTGCCGGAACGTGCTGAGTGCGAACACTTCGGCGGTGGAATCGGCGCTCGAGTCGCTCACCGCGCTCGGCGTGAGTGAAGCCGAGTGGGACGACTTCCTGGGGGCGACGCTGCTGTCCCTCCGCGGGTGGGGCGGCATGGTGCGGCAGGTGGAGGAGCGGCCGGACCGGGTCCACCACCCGCTGCCGCCCGAGTCGTTCCACGGGTTCGTGGCCGTGCGACTGCTGCTGGACCGGGCGGCGACCGCCGCCGTTCGCCCGACCCGCGAGCGTGGGGCGAACCACCTGTCCGCCGGTGGGACTGGCCCCTCGCTCGCGCGTCGGGCTAACGAGACCCCGACCCAACGCGCCTTCGCCCTGTTCCAGGTCGCCCGCGGGGTCGGCGTGCCCGAAGCCACGCCCGAGCTGCTCCGCGAGGTGGAGGCGTTCCCCGGCGTCGAGCGCCGCCGGCTGCTCCACCGGGCGTTCGAGCGGCGGCTGCGGGAGCGGACGCTGGACGCCCTGGCCCACCGCACCGCCCACCCGCTCGCCCGCCCCAAACCGCGGATTCAACTGGTCACGTGCCTCGACGAGCGGGAGGAGTCGTTCCGCCGGCACCTGGAGGAGGTGGCCCCGGACGTGGAGACGTTCGGGGCGGCCGGGTTCTTCGCCGTCGCCATGTACTACCGCGGGGCGACCCAGGCCCACTACACCCCCCTGTGCCCGGCCGTGTTCCTGCCCAAGCACTGGGTGCGGGAGCACGCGGCCGAAGCGGACGAGCCGACCCACGACCGACTGAAGAAGGTGCGGAAGGCGGTCGGCGGGGCGGCCCACCGCTTCCACCTGGGCACCCGCACGTTCGCCGGCGGCGCGTTCCTGGCCGCCGCCGTCGGCGTGCTGGCCACCATCCCGCTGGTCGCCCGCGTGCTGTTCCCCGGCCTGGCCGCCGCCGTCCGCCGCAGGGCCGGGACGGTGGTGCAAGCCGGCGGGTCCACCTGCCTGACGCTCGAGCGGACGGCCGACGCCCCCGGTGCGACGGCCGACGGGCACGGGTTCACCCTGACCGAGATGGTGGGCATCGCCGAGCGGCTGCTCCGCGACATCGGCCTGACCCGCGACTTCTGCCGGCTGGTGGTCATCCTCGGTCACGGGTCGCACAGCCTGAACAACCCGCACGAGTCGGCGCACGACTGCGGGGCGTGCGGCGGGTCGGTGGGCGAGCCGAACGCGCGGGCGGTGGCGCAGGTGCTGAACGACCCGCGGGTGCGGGCCGGGCTGGCGGAGCGGGGCATCACCATCCCGGCCGACACGTGGTTCGTCGGCGGGGTTCACAACACGTGCAACGAGTACGTCAAGCTGGCCGACAAGGGGCGGGTGCCGGCGTCGCACCACGACCTGCTTCACGACGCGGCCGAGGTCATCGAGAAGGCGCTCGACCGGCACTCGCACGAGCGGTGCCGGCGGTTCGACTCGGCCCCGCTCGGCATCTCGCACGCCGGGGCACGACGGCACCTGGACAACCGGGCGGAAGACCTGGCCCAGGTCCGGCCGGAGTGGGGGCACGCCACCAACGCCGTCTGCCTGGTCGGGCGGCGGGCGAAGTCGGCCGGCCTGTTCCTCGACCGGCGGGCGTTCCTGGTGTCCTACGACCCCACCCAGGACACGGCGGACACGGCCGTGCTGGCCCGCACCCTGGCGGCCGTGTTCCCGGTGTGCGGCGGCATCAACCTGGAATACTACTTCAGCCACGTGGACTCGACCGGGTACGGGTGCGGGACGAAACTGCCGCACAACATCACCGCCCTGCTCGGGGTGATGGACGGGGCGGCGTCCGACCTGCGGTCCGGGCTGCCGTGGCAGATGGTGGAGATCCACGAGGCGGTGCGGCTGCTCATCGTCGTCGAGGCGACGGCCGAGACCCTGTTCCGGCTGATGGACGCCAACCCGACCATCGGCGGGATGACCCGCAACGGGTGGGTGCAGGTGGCCCTGCAACACCCGGACACGGGCGCGCTGAGCGTGTTCGACCGGGGCGAGTTCCGCCCGTACACGCCGGGCGGCGGTCCGCTCCGCACGGTCGGGTCGTCGGCCGAGTGGTACGCCGGCAAGCGGGGGTATCTGGAGTTCGTCGAGGTCGCCGCGGCGGCGGGGGGGCGGGCGTGAACGACATGCTGTACTGGCTGGGCGTCACCACCGTGGCGGCACCGACCGCGGTCACACTGCTGCTCGCCCTCCTCTTGCTGATCGTCCGCCCGCCGGAGTGGGTGACGCACCGCCTGTTGCAGTGCGGGATCGTCGTCGGTCTGGCGGCGGTGGTCGGGATCTTGGCGATCATGCTTGCGACCGGCGAGCGGGACGTGAAAGTGAACCTGGGCACGTGGGTCCACGTGCCGCCGAACTACCACTTCCAACTCGAGTTCCTGTTCGACCGCCTGTCGGTGCCGTTCGCCGCCCTGTGCCTGCTGCTGTGCGGGGTGATCGGCGCGTTCGCCGCCCGGTACATGCACCGCGAGCCGGGGTTCCACCGCTTCTTCCTGCTGTTCGCCCTGTTCGCCACCGGCATGACGGCCGCGGCCGTGTCCGGGTCGGTGGAGACGCTCTTCGCCGGGTGGGAACTGGTCGGCCTGTCCAGCGTGCTGCTCATCGGCTTCTTCCACGAGCGGGCGGCCCCGGTGCGGAACGGCTTCCGCGTGTGGGTGGTGTACCGCGCGGCCGACGCCGCCCTGCTGCTCGCCGCCATCCTCACGCACCTGATGGTGAAGGAGCACGACGGCGACTTCCACCACCTGCTCGGCAACGGGGCGTGGCCCTACGAGACGGCCACCGTGGAGCCGTGGCAGGCGACCGTCATCGGCGGGCTGCTGCTGTTCGCGGCGGCCGGCAAGTCGGCCCTGCTGCCGTTCAGTGGGTGGCTGCCGCGGGCGATGGAGGGGCCGACGCCGAGTAGCGCCGTGTTCTACGGTGCGCTGTCGGTTCACCTCGGGGCGTTCCTGCTGCTGCGGGTCAGCCCGCTGTTCGAGAAGTCCTGGCCGCTGGCGTCGGTCACGCTCGCCCTCGGGCTGTGTACGGCCGTGTACGCCGCGGTGGTCGGGCGGGTGCAGACGGACATCAAGTCGGTGCTGTCGTTCGCCTCGCTCACCCAAGTCGGGATCATCGTCGGCGAGATCGGGCTGATCGGGTTGGTCGCCAACCACCTGCCCGTCACCTGGGGCGAGGCGATGTGGTACATCCCACTCGCCCACCTGATCGGCCACGCCTGTCTGCGGACGCTGCAATTCGTGCGGGCGCCCAGTTTGCTGCTCGACTACAAGGCGGTCGAGAACGCCATCGGGGACAAGCTGCCGCGACCGGCGACCGCCGCCGGGTTGGGGATGTACCGCTTCGCCCTCGACCGCGGGCACCTGGATGCCGTGCTGGACGAGTACGTCGCCCGCCCGTTCGTCGCCCTGTTCCGCTTCTTCGACCGCCTGGAAGGGAAGTGGGCCGACTGGCTGAACGGGACGACCGACCCCACGACTGCCGAACCTGGAGTAGGTGCCGCCTGCCGGGCGGCACCAGTCGAGAGTGCCGCCCGGCAGGCGGCACCGACCTCGACCGGCCTTTCGGAGACACGCCCGTGACTTGGCACGATTTGCCGTGGCTGGAATTCGCCGTCGCCGTGCCGCTGCTCTTCGCGCTGCCGGCCGCGCTCGTGAAGCAAAAGATGGCGGGCGTGCGGTGGGCGGCGGCCGGGAGCGGGCTGGCACTGCTGGCGACGGCCGTCGCCTGGGCGGTGCAGCACTTCACCGACAGTGCCGGCGGCGGCCCGCTGTTCCGCGTGGACGAGCTGAGCGCGCCGCTGCTGCCCGTCGTCGCCCTGCTGCACCTGCTCACCGCCGCGACCACCTCGCGGTCGAAGGCCGAGCGGTTAGCCCCCGCCCGCTTCCTGCTGTCGCTCGCCCTGCGGCTGGCCGCGTTCGCCGCCCTGCAATCGTGGCTGCTCATCCCTCTGCTCATCGCTTGCGTGGTGCCGCCGTACTTCGACCTGCGGAGCCGGGGCAAGCCAACCCGCGTGTACGCCGTCCACATGGCCGCGTTCGTGCTGCTGCTGCTGCTCGGCTGGGTGACCAGTGCGGCCGGGCAGAAGGAACTCGGGGCGGTGCTGTTCGTCCTGGCGGCGCTCGTCCGCGGCGGCGTGCTGCCGGCACACGTGTGGGTGTCCGACCTGTTCGCCAACGGGTCGCTCAGTTCCGCCCTGCTGTCCGTCGGCCCGCTCGTGGGCGTGTACGCGGCGGTGCGGTTGGCCGTGCCCGACGCCCCTGCATGGGTGCTGCCGGTGGTGACGGTGCTGTCGCTCGTCACGGCCGTCTACTCGGCCGGGCTGGCGGTGGTGCAGACCGAGTTGAGGCGGTTCATCGCCCACCTGTTCGTCAGCTTCGCCTCCCTCGTGTTCGTCGGGCTGGAGGTTCACACCATCGAGAGCAGCACCGGCGCGCTCGCCTTGTGGTTCTCGCTCATGCTGTCGGCCACCGGGCTGGGGCTGGTGGTGCGGGCGGTCGAAGACCGCTACGGCCGGCTCTCGCTGAACGTCCACCACGGGCTGTACGAGCGGTCGCCCCTGCTGGCGGTCGGCTTCCTGGTGTGCGGGCTGGCGTGCGTCGGGTTCCCCGGCACCGTCGGGTTCGTGTCGGCCGAGTTGCTGGTGGACGGCACCCTGCACGCCAACCCGTGGGTGGGGGTGAGTGTGATCGCGGTGGCAGCCTTGAACGGTATCGCCGTGCTGCGGGCGTTCTGGATGCTGTTCACCGGCCGACGTGTACCGGCGACGGCGGCCGAGTTGCCGCTCTCCCGCGCGGAGCGGCTGGCGGTGGTCGGGCTGTGCGTGCTACTGGTGGCCGGAGGGTTGTATCCGCAACCGGAGTTGGACTCGCGGGTGAAGGCGGCGGACGCGTTGTTCCTGGTGGGTGCGAGTGACACACGGGAGTGAGAAACTCTCTCACGCAACACCGGGGCGGAGTGGTTCACCGCTCCGCCCGGTCCGCCTCACCCTACCGCCAACCCACCGTTCGGACTTGCTCGTCGCCCGGACACGACCCACCTGCCGCGGCGGGGGATAGGAACACTCACGCCTCAGTCCTTATGAGTTCTTGCTGTCTCAGTTGTGTGAAACACGGGTGAACCGGAGGGTGCGGGTGTGCTTGGTGCGGTGGTGGGTGAGGGCGAACCCGTGGGCCGGGAGGAACGGCCCCATGCCGGCCACCTTCCGCCCCGGACAGATCGGCACGAAGGCGAACAGCCGGTGCCGCTCGGCGAACGCGGCCAGTTCGTCGCCCAAGTCGTGCGACGTGCCCTCCCACCCGTCCGCCGGCAGCTTGGCCAACCACTTCAACAACAGTTCGCGGAACCGGCCTTCCGACATCTCACGGCGGGCGTCGATCACGGGCTTTCTCCGAGTGGGTGACAAAACAAAGTCTGTCGTGGACTTCGACTGTTCCGTGTGGGGTCAGATCGCAGGACCGCCAGGAAGGATCCGCGACCGTCGGGCGGGGTGCGGGGTGCGTTTCCCTTTTGGCAAGTTGACATGATTCGTGCGCGGCACCCGGCATGGTCTCCGGTGTCACCCGCCGAACATTTTCCCTCCCCCCTACCCGTCGCGGGGTGAGGGGTTCGGTTCACCCCGCAGTGCGTGGCGACGACCCTCCGCCGCCGACGCGCTGGGTGAACACCCGCCCGCCGCCCCGCCGTGAGCGGCGGTAGTAGCGGTGGCCGTTGACGTTCACCCACGCCATGATTCGTTCCCGTTAGACGACACACGTTGCGGATGCCCCACTTCGCCCGCCGCGGTGGGCGAAGCGCCGGCGACAAAAGGCCACATTCGTGCCGGTCGTCATCGCATTCGCAGGGCGGTTCGGGGTTGCGTCGGCTTTCGTCGGCCGTCGGCCTTGCACCACGCCCGTAGCGCTCATGTGGTCTCGCCCATCCGCTCGTATCCGGGCGGTAGCTCGTCATTCAGCCCATGCGGATCGGCGGGCGGGTTCGGGGCGGCGGTGTTCACCAGCGCCATCACCGCCGCCTTGATGTGAGCCGGAAGGGTGGGCCAGTTCTGCACCAGCCGGGCGAGGTCGGAGAGGTGATCGGCCGGGCTTGTGCAACCGGGTGTGCAACGCGGGTCAATGGCGGACGGAATTGGCTGGGATTTCAGGGCGTCCGGTGTGCCACGGGCCGGACTGTCGATCCGGAGGTTGCGGGTTCGAGTCCCGTCGCCCTCGCTAGTGCAGATCAACGCGAACCCGTGCGGCCCGGTGCGAACCAGCATCGGGCCGCGTCATTTCCAGGCCTGTCACAACCGGCGCGGTCGCGGCATCCCACCCGCCAGAACATCCCGATTGCGGTGGACAGTGAACGAACGCGGGTCATAATCTGCGTGTGTTTGGTGTCGTCCCATCGGATGTCCGCCCCCACATCACCCCGCGTGCCATGCCCGTCGCCCCCGTCACCGTCGGCTGCCTGTTCGCGGCCATCGGCGGGTTCGCCCGCGCCTTCGAGCGGTGCGGGGCGACCGTCCTGTGGGCGAACGAGAAGGACAAGTTCGCCACCGACACCTTCACGGCCAACTTCCCGAAGGTTCGCCACCTGCTCAAGCCGGTCGAGGACGTGACCGTGGCCGCCGACCAACTCGCCCCGGTGGACGTGCTCACGGCCGGCTTCCCGTGCCAGCCGTTCTCGGCGGCCGGGGAGAAGAAGGGGTTCAACGACGAGCGCGGGCTGGCCTTCCTCCAGATCATCCGCCTGCTCCGCGAGTTCGGACCCCGCAAGCCGAGTCTACTGCCCGCGGAACGCCACACCTTCCGCTTCCCCGACCCCGTGCCGGCCGAGATGCAGCACCGTCCCGCTACGCAATCACGTTCGTCGGTTTCGCAATCCACCGATTGTTTTGGGTCCGAGTGGATCAAGTTGGTGGTTGGGCACACTCGACCAGAGTGATTCTGTGAGGCGGTATCGACCGTGCGGACTGCCCATGTGGACGCCGGACGACGCTCTACAACCGACATTGATTTGGTGATTCCGCATCAGAACAATCACCGACCCAACTAGCAAGGGATACCTTACCCCTACTCGTCAGGCGAGAGTGAAGCTGATGACGCGATCCCAAATTTTGCTGGCGAAATCGCTCGAAGCCGCGGGCGTGCGGCTGAGCGTGGAGACATTCGACGAGAGGCTGATCCTCCAAAAAGCGGTCTACCTCCTTCAGTCGGCTGGAATCCACATGGGATACCGCTTTCGCTGGTATCTGAAGGGACCGTACTCGCCGGACATGACGGCGGATGCGTTCGCCTTGACAGGTGCAGGCGAGACGGGAACTTCGGAACTCGGCCGCTGGAAGCTCGACGAGGCATCGGCGGTGGTCGCGCAACGGTTAGAGGAGTTGCTCTGCCGCGCGGGAGAAGACACACCCACGCAGGCCAAGCGGCTCGAGTTGTCCGCCTCCCTACTCTTTCTTCTGAACACCAAACAGGCCACGCCGACGGACGCAAACGGGGCCGCGGCCATCTTGCAGCGCAACGGCAAGCAGTTCAGTGCGAGCGAGGTCCGAACGGCCATTACGGAGTTGCGCAGCTATGGGTTCCTCCCGGCGTGAACGGGTCGTCAACGACAACATCCACGGCGACATCCCGCTTCGGGAAGAGGAATGGCGGGTCGTCAACACGGCCACTTTCCAGAGGCTACGGTCTCTCAAGCAATTGGGGATGGCGCATTTCGTCTACCCCAACGCGACTCACACGCGGTTCGCTCACAGCTTGGGCGTGTTCTGGACTTCCCCACGGATTGTGGACAGCGTTTAGCGGTGGGGTCGGTTGTGCGTCCTCTCGTACTCGGCCGGGGCGACGTACCCCAGCGCGGAGTGCCGGCGGACGCGGTTGTAGAACACCTCGATGTATTCGAAGATGC
>JANNVG010001381.1:0-3584 GCA_031414395.1 Fimbriiglobus sp. | reverse complement strand
GTCGCTCGCACCCACGGCCCTTGCGGGCCGGGTTCGCCATTAGAGGATGTACTTGCTCAGGTCTTCCTTCTGCATGATGCCGCCGATCTTCTGCCGCACCGCCTCGCCGTCGATCGTCACCGACTTGTTTTCCAGATCCGGCCCCTCGAAGCTGACGTCCTCCACCACCTTCTCGATGATCGTGTGCAGCCGCCGCGCGCCGATGTTCTGCGACGTGCGGTTCAGGTCGTAGGCCAGTTCCGCCAGCGCCTCGATGCCGTCTTGCGTGAACTGCAAGTCCACGCCTTCGGTGCGGAGCAGTTCGCAATACTGTCGCACGAGCGAGTTCTGCGGCTCGGTCAGGATCCGCAGGAAGTCGTCGCGGGTCAGGTCGGTCAACTCCACGCGAATGGGGAAGCGGCCTTGCAGCTCCGGCATCAGGTCGGACGGCTTGGAGACGTGGAACGCCCCGGCCGCGATGAACAGAACGTGATCGGTCCGCACCGACCCGTACTTGGTGTTCACCGTGGTGCCCTCCACCACCGGCAGCAGGTCGCGCTGCACCCCCTGCCGCGACACCTCCGCCCCGCCGCTCGACGCCCCGTGCGGGCTGCACACCTTGTCCAGTTCGTCCAGGAAGATGATGCCCTGGTTCTCGGCCAGGTCGATGGCCTGCTCGCTCAAGGCCGCCCGGTCGATGAGCTGCTCGGTCTCTTGCTCCGTCAGGATTTTTCGCGCCTCGCGGATGGGCAACTGCCGCGGCTGGTTGCCGCCTCGCGGCATGATCCGCTCGAACATGTCTTGCAGGTTGGCCTCCATCTGCTCCATGCCCAGCCCGCCGAGGATTTGCACCCCGGGCGTCTTCTGCTCGAGGGTCAGTTCCACCACGCGGTCTTCGAGTTCACCGGCCAGCAGCTTCTCGCGGAACTTCTCGCGGGTGCGGGTCCGCTTCTCCTGGTCTTCCTTCTCCGCTTCCGGCTCCCACGAGTTGCTCTTGGGGGTGGGCAGCAGCAGGTCGAGCAGCCGCTCGGTCACTCTCTCCGCCGCTTTCTCCCGCACCTTCTCCCGCTGGGTCTGCTTGACCAGCCCGACGGCCGCCTCGACCAGATCCCGCACCATGCTCTCGACATCGCGGCCGACGTACCCGACCTCGGTGAACTTGGTCGCCTCCACCTTCACGAACGGGGCACCCACGAGATTCGCAAGGCGGCGGGCGATCTCCGTCTTGCCCACCCCGGTCGGGCCGATGAGGATGATGTTCTTGGGCGTCACGTCCTTCCGCAGGTCGGCCGGCAGTTGCTGCCGCCGCCAGCGGTTACGGATGGCCACCGCCACCGCCTTCTTGGCGGCCGTCTGGCCGACGATGTGCTTGTCCAGTTCGGCGACCACTTGCCGGGGGGTCAACGATTCCGCCACGTCTGAACCTCACGAAGAATGTCACCGCGGGGGGCGGGAGTAGTCAGAAGAGATTTCACCGCCGAGGGCACATGAGGGCACGAGAGGAATGCAGAGAGTCTCACGCAGAGTCGCAAAGTCGCAGAGAAATCAGAAGGCAGTGTTCAGAGGCAGTCTATGCTCCCTTCCTTGTTCTCTCTGCGACTTTGCGACTCTGCGTGAGATCTTGTTTCTTCCGTTCAGTCTTCCTCTCGTGCCCTCATGTGCCCTCGGCGGTGAAATCTGTCTTCACTTCACACCCTCCGCGGTGAACCGACTTTACCCGATCTCGACCACTTCGATCTGCTTGTTCGTGTAGATGCACACCTCGCCGGCGATCTCCAGGCCGGCCCGCACGACCTCCCCCGAAGTCATCTTGGTGTGCTTCAGGAGCGCGCGGGCGGCGCTCAGCGCATACGGCCCGCCGGAGCCGATGGCGAGCACGTCGTCGGTCGGGGCGATCACGTCGCCGGTGCCGCTGAGCAGCAGCAGGTGGTCGCGGTCCATCACGATCAGCATGGCTTCCAGCCGCCGCAACATGCGGTCCGTCCGCCAGTCCTTCGCCAACTCCGCCGCCGCCCGCGGCACGCTCCCCTGGTGGTCCCGCAGCTTGGCCTCGAAGCGTTCGAGCAGGGCGAACGCATCCGCCGCGGCGCCGGCGAACCCGGTGACCACTTTGCCGTCGTACAATTTGCGAATCTTCTTCGCGTCGTTCTTCATGACGACGTTGCCGAGCGTCACCTGCCCGTCCCCGCCGATGGCCCCGCCGCCGGAGGGGTTGCGGACGGCCAGAATGGTGGTCGAACGAATGCGCGGCACGGGTTGAAATCCTGAGAGCGGGGCGACGAATAGGTGGGGCGGGCCGACATTCATCGGACGGGAACCGCCGCCCGCCTCGCATTCGGTCTATGTTAGATGACGGGCGGGTGGGATAGTAGAATCCGAACCGCCCCCGGCCGATTTCGCCTCGGGTGACCGTCGGGCGGATAAAATGCCGGGAACGGAACGACGAACCTTCCTTCCACACAGGGAGTTCTGACATGACCAAGCTGCTTCGGGTCGGTCTGGTGGCCCTGCTCGGGCTGGCGGTGGCGACACCGGCCGTGCTCGCCAGTAAGGTGCCGGTCGCAACGCCCAGCAAAGGGCAGATGACGGTGCAGGACGACGCCGCGGTGTTCCACCCGGACTCGGTCATCAAGGCCGAGGCGAAGTTCCACGGCGTGACGTTCAAGTCGCCCACGCACGTGAAAGTGCTGACGATGAAGTCGGTGCCGGAGGCGAAGCGGGCCGACTACGAGAAGGCGAAGGGCGAGCCGAACGCGAAGAAGCGGTTCCTGGAGGAGTGGACCCGCGAACTGGCGAAGTTGGAGACCGACCGCGGGGTGTTCGTGTTGGTCTGCCTAGAGACGCAGCGGATCGAGGTGGTGTCGGACCGCCAGATCGACCTGTACCGCCACTTCGACGACTCCCGCTGTGAGAAGATGGCCGAGCGGATGGCGGCTTCGTTCAAGGGGCTGGACAAGAAGCCCGAGGAGGAAAAGAAGCACGCTCGCGGGGACGGTCTGTTGCACGGCACCGATTACCTGATTGGCGAGGTGAAGAACACCTCGGCCCCGGAAGCGACCGGCCGCACGCACGCGGACGGCGGGAGCGACACGAAGAGTACGGGCCTGCACTGGATCTGGTGGGTGGTGATCGTGCTCGGTGTGCTGCTCGTCATCTGGACCATCATCGCGCTCATCCGGGCGATGACCGGCAACGTGTACGGCGGCGGGTACGGCGGCGGCGGGTACGGCGGCGGCGGCGGGCTGGGGTTCGGCGGCATGTTCCTGGGCGGCATGTTCGGGGCGATGGCCGGCATGTGGATGTACAACAGCATGATGGGCACCCACTACTCCCACGACCCCGGTGCGTCCGCGGCCGGCGACACCGGCGGCGATACGGGGGCGACCGACACCGGCGCCGGCGACTACGACAACGGCGGGGCCGGCGGCGCCGACTGGGGTGACGACGCCGGCGGCGGTGACGCCGGTGCGGGTGGCGGCGGCGATTGGGGCAACGACGCCGGCGGCGGCGGTGGCGACTGGGGCGGGGACGGCGGCGGTGGTGGTGGCGACTTCGGCGGCGGCGGCGGCGACTGGTAAGCCAGAACCTTCCCGGTGAACCGGCGG
>JANNVG010001380.1:0-1621 GCA_031414395.1 Fimbriiglobus sp. | reverse complement strand
CGGGCTTGACCCGGCCGGTGTGGGACGGCCGGGTCAAGCCCGGCCGCTCATTGTGACTTATTGCACCTGCACCAAGTATTCCTCGAACAGCACCGCCTTCAGGGGCGAGTCGCCGTCGGGGAAGAGCATCTCGTCGAACCGCTCCAGCATCTCGCGCTGCAGGCGGTGGATGGCCACCGTGCCGCTCACGTCCTTGAGCGACTTGCCGGCCAGGTGGCCGATGGCCCAACTCTTCAGCGCCGCCTTGTTCTTCTCGATCATCTCGTGCAGCTTGGTTTCGGCCGAGTGCTCGCACTGGATGGCGATCTTCACCCGCAGGAACCGCGTCATCCGCTCCTCGGCCAGGTTCACCGCCACGTCGCCGACGGGCACGCTCGCCAGGTGTTCGGCGTGGGCGTGCTTCTTCTTCGCCTTCGCTTTGGCCGCGGCGGCGGCGGCGGCGTCCGGGTCGGCGTCCGTCTTCATGCCCATCATGGCCGGCACGTCCACCACCCGCGGGACGGCCGCCCCGGCGCCGAGGGCCACCCGCGGCAGGGCGAGCAGGGCGAGCGGGAACTTCTTCTTGCCGGCGGGGGCCGGGGCAGCGGCCGGGGTGTCGGACATCGGGGGGGTCTCACGGAGCGTCAGCGCGAAGAATGCTGCGCGATCCGTGCGCGGGAGGTGGGTCCGTCCTCCCGCCCCGAGGTCGTGTCGGGGCGAGTTGTACACCGAAGCGGGCGGGCGGGGCAAGGGCGACTCTTGTCTTGTCCCCCTCGCCCCTGGGGGAGAGGGGTTAGGGGTGAGGGGGAGTCGGAGGACATTCCCCCTCACCCCTAGCCCCCCGCCCCTGGCAGGAGGGGGAGACCACAGCACGGCCATCCCCGTCCACCAGCAGTTTGCCCGTCACGCTCGCCACCCACCGTTGGAACAGGGCCGGCGAGTCGAGGGCCAAATCGGCGGCGAAGTTGTCGTCGGCCGCGATGGTGTGGTTGCGGATGTACGTGGGCAGCGGCTTCGGCCGCTGGCGGTAGTACGCCCGCACCTGCTCGGCCACGCCGCCGTCGGTCGTGTCCCACACGCCGTCCACGGAGGCGATCACCTTCCCTTCCGCCGGGGCCACCGCTTGCAGCACCACGCCCATCCGCGGGCGGGGGTACGGCGAGTACTGCGTGATGGTCGGCAGGATCAGCACGTCGGCGCGGGTGGTGCGGGCGATGTTCAACAAGGTCCGCTCGTCGAACGACCCGCCGCGGTGGGCGACCGTGCTCAGGTGGGCGTGCTCGTCGACCGGCGCGGCCACCACCTCGAACCGCCCGAGGCGTTGCAGCTCCGACGTGAGCGCCGCCTGAAACTCCACGTCCGCCCGCGTGTACGCCGACTCGTTCCGCGGGGTGAGCACCACCACCCGCGCCACGCTGTTCCAGTCCCACGCCTCGTGCCGGTAGGTGCTGTGCGTGACCGCCGGCGGCGGCGGCATCTGGTTCCGCGGCAGCAGCGGCGACTGGCTCAGCCAGCCGCACCCGGCGGCGATCAGCACCACGGCGAGTACCCCCATGCGGCGCATGATCCCCTCCGTGGGTGGTGAACGTCTGAACGAGCCGCGACCGCCAGGGAGCGGGCATCCAATCACCCGCTCCCTGGC
>JANNVG010001379.1:0-2313 GCA_031414395.1 Fimbriiglobus sp. | reverse complement strand
CCAGGGGAGAGGGGGTGTTCAAGGCGCATACCCACACGGATCGTCGGCGAGTGCCCCAACACGTTTGCAGGTTGAACACCCCCTCTCCCCTGGGAGAGGGGGACGGGGGGTGAGGTCTCCTGTCATTTGTGTTACCCTACTCCGGCTCTCCCGGAGTCGCCCATGCGATACCTCTTCGCGCTTCTGCTCGTCACCTCCCCCCTGCTCGCGGCCGAGCCGCTGCCCAACACCAAGCCGCTGACCGACGACGGCGACCTGGCCGCGGCGATGGTGGCCGGCATTCACAAGTACCTCGACCGCGAACTGAAGGCGGCCCCGGCGAAGCGGGACGAACTCTGGAAGCCCCACCTGGCGAGCAAGGAGGCGTTGGCGAAGAGCCTGCCGGCGAAGCGGGAGCGGTTGCGGAAGCTGCTCGGCGTGGTGGACGAGCGGGTGAAGCCGAACCTGGAGTACGTCAGCGGGCCGGGCAAGCCGAGCCTGCTGGCGGAGATCGACGGCTGTAAGGTTCACGCGGTGCGGTGGGCGGTGTTGCCGGGCGTGGACGCGGAGGGATTGTTGATCGAGCCGAAGGACAAGCCGAAAGCGAACGTGGTGGCCATCCCGCACGCCGACCAGTCGCCGGAAGAAGTCGCCGGGCTGGTGAAGGGCGACAACTTCGCCCTCGGCCTCGCCCGCCGAGGTTACCGGGTGTTGGTGCCCACGCTCATCAACCGGGACGACAACCTGTCCGGCAACGCCAGACTGAAGAAGCAGACAAACATCCCGCACCGCGAGTTCGTCTACCGCATGGCCTACGAGATGGGCCGCACGCTCACCGGGTACGAGGTGCAGAAGGTGCTGGCGGCAGTAGACTGGTTCGCCGCCCAGGACGCCAACCGCTGGATAGGGGTGATCGGTTTCGGTGACGGCGGACGTATCGCCTTATACGCCGCTGCTCTCGACGAGCGGATCAAGATGGCCCAGGTGTCGGGGGCGTTTGTCGCGCAGGAGAAACTGGACGCTGAACCGATCGACCGGAACACCTGGGGGCTGCTCAAGGAATTCGGAGACGCGGAAGTGGCGTCCATGGTGGCACCCAGGCGGTTGGTGATCGACCACACCACACCGCCTGCGTGGGATGGGCCCCGCGAACCAGAAAAATTTCGGCAGGCCGCGCCAGGCAGGTTGACGAAATGGGACCGCGACAACGGTCTACGAGAAGTGGAACGGGTGACGAAGTGGTTAGAAGTCGATCGTGAGGTACACCCCATTTTCCGTGGCGATTCCGTCGATACACAACTGTTCGATAAACTCCTGGGACTGAAGGACGAGATTCTCGGCGCGTACGACGTTCCGAAAGTGGTTGTTCCCCTCGCCCGTCACCAGCGGCAGTTCGATCAACTCGTGTCGTTCACGCAAAAGCTGTGGCGCGACAGCGACGCCGTTCGCAAAGACTTCTGGAAGAAGGCCGACGCCGGTTCGCCGGAGAAGTGGGAACAGAGTTGCGACTGGTACCGCGAGTATTTCCACTCCGAGGTGATCGGCAAGCTACCCGAGCCGACCGTGCCGCTGAACCCGCGGAGCCGTCAGGTGTACGACGAGAAGACGTGGACCGGCTACGAGGTGAAGCTCGACGTGTACGACGACGTGTTCGCCTCCGGCATCCTGCTGCTGCCGAAGGATCTGAAGCCGACCGACAAGCGGCCGGTGGTGGTGTGCCAGCACGGGCTGGAGGGCACGCCGCGGAAGTGCATCGACGCCGAGAAGGGGCCGACGTACTTCGAGTTCGCCCGCAAGCTGGTGGACAAGGGCTACGTGGTGTACTGCCCGCAGAACCCGTACTACGGCGGCAACACGTTCCGGCAGATTCAGCGGAAGGCGAACCCGCTCAAGCTGAGTCTCTTCAGCTTCATCATCCGCCAGCACCAGCGGACGCTCGACTGGATCGAGAAGCTGCCGGGCGTGGACCCGAAGCGGATCGGCTTCTACGGCCTGAGCTACGGCGGGAAGACGGCCATGCGGGTGCCGGCGGTGGAGAAGCGGTACGCATTGAGCATTTGCAGCGGCGACTTCAACGAGTGGATCGGCAAGAACGTGAGCGTGGACCTGGACCGCAGCTACATGTGGACCAACGAGTACGAGATGTACGAGTTCGACCTGGGCGGCACGTTCAACTACGCGGAGATGGCGTCCCTGATCGCCCCGCGGCCGTTCATGGTGGAGCGCGGGCACGACGACGGCGTGGGCACCGACGACATGGTGAGCGGCGAGTACGCGAAGGTGCGGTACTTGTATGCGAACCGCCTGAAGCTGCCCGACCGCACGGCCATCGAC
>JANNVG010001378.1:0-3752 GCA_031414395.1 Fimbriiglobus sp. | reverse complement strand
ACGCTGAAGCGTGAACTCCACCAAAGGCGGCAACGCACCACGCGCGGCCGAACCCCGCAACGCACACGGGCGGCGGAGGTTGCCTCCGCCGCCCGTGTGCGTTGTGTCCGTGCTCGGCAGTCCTCACGTGGCGGTCACTTCGATCACCACGCACGACACGTTGTCGCGGGAGCCGCTGTCCAGGGCCAGTTGGCCGAGGCCCTCGGCACACGCCTGCATGTCCGCCTGCCCGCCGATGTACTCGGCCATCTTGTCGTCGCTCACCACCCCCGACAGGCCGTCCGAACACAGGAGGAAGCGGTCGCCGTCCTGAATGGGCACCACCGCCACGTCGGGGCCGTCGCCCACCTCTTTGCTGCCCAGGTACTTCCACAGCACGTTGCGGAACTTGTGCTCCTTCGCCTCGGCCGGGGTGATGGTGTTCGCCTCCACCAGCGCCTGCGCGAGCGAGTGGTCCACGGTCAGTTGGGCCGGCTTGCCCGCGCGGACGGAGTAGCAGCGGCTGTCGCCCACCCCGGCCACGAACAGGTCGCCCCCCCGCCGCCACACGGCCAGCACCACGGTGGTGCCCATGTTCTTCATGTCGCGGTCGAGGGCGCCCATCGCCATGATCTCTTCGTTCGCCTGCACGATGGCCCGGCGGATGGCCGCCTTCACCCCGTCCACCCCGAGGGTGGGAGTGAGCGCCTTCCGCAGCTCGCGGGGGATGATCTCGATCGCCTTCTTACTGGCGATCTCGCCGGCCGCCTGCCCGCCCATGCCGTCCGCCACGATGGCCACCGTCAGGTCGGGGAACGCCTTCACGTCCACCGCGTCCTCGTTGTTCTCGCGGTAGTTGCCGAGCAGGCTGCACTTGCCGATGTTGAGCGCGAAGGCCATGGGAGACCGGGGATTCGGAGGAAGGGCGGCGGGACCGCCTGTTGCCGCGGGTTCACACCTGTCGAACAGACCGACGGGGTGTTCAGGTCAGTTTACAACGGCCCTGCCGGGTGTGCAACTTTCCCCACCCGCGCGGGGACGTTTGGGCGGGGCAGGCGCGTTAGGACCGGAACAGGAAACCGAGGGCCAAACCGACGAGTAACGCGGCGGCGACGGCGACGGCCGCCCACCGCCAGACGGGAAACGGCGTGGCCGACGGCGGTCCGGCGAGTGGACTGAGGCGACTCGACGTGCCCCTCGGCGTGACCACCTGAATGGAGTCGTACTCGTCCGTCTTGGGGGTGTCGGTGGTGTCGCGGGCGGGCGCGGCGGGGAGCGGCGTCACGCGCATCGACGACCGCGGCTCCAGGTGGCGGTTGAACGGCGTCTGGCTGGTGACGGCGGCGGCGAGCGGGGCGTGCGGGAGGGGCGTGTCCGGCATGCCGTTCAGCACGGTGGTGGACAGCGGGGAGGCGGAGCCGCCGGGGGTGAACCCGTCCAGGATCAGGTCGCGGAATTCGGCCACACTCCGCAGCGGGCTGAACGGCCCGGCCTTCGTGCGGCTGACCAGGATGATGCTCAGGTCGCCGAGCACGCCGGCCTTCACGTTCCGCCGCACCGTGTCGGTCGTCCCCTTCACCGTCTTGGGGAACCCGCAGTCGTAGAACACCATGTACCACAGGTCGTCGGCGGCGGGGGTGAAGTGGGTGCCGCTGTTCGCCCCGGCCCGCGACTTCCACGCCTCGCCGAGCAGGTCTTCCATGAACTCGCGGCAGCTCGTCTGCCGCTCGGCCGGGTTCGCCCGCATGGCCCGGCGGATGGTGAAGTCGGTCCGCTCGGACAGGCCCGGCACCAGCGCCTTGGCCGTCGGCAGCTCGTCGCGGGTCTTCTTCATCCAGCAGTCGAGCGGGCTGCTGCGGTCGAACGGCACCTGGCCCGTGACGGCCATGTACAATGTCGCGCCCAGGCTGTACACGTCGCTCCGCACGTCCACGTGCTTGGCGTTGCGGAACTGCTCCGGGGCCATGTAGTGCGGGGTGCCCAGGCCCTTGCCGGTGCGGGTCAGGTTGTCGTCGGACTCCACGTCCCGCACCAGCCCCAGGTCGGTCAGCTTGGCCGTCAGGTCGGCCGTCACCAGCACGTTGTCCGGCTTCACGTCGCGGTGAATGAGGCCCTGCTTGTGGGCGGCGTGCAGGCCGTCGCACACCTGCGCGAGCACGCGGATGGCGTCCGCCTCGGGCATCCGCCCCGCCTTCTCCACCAGCTCGCCGAGCGTCTGCCCGTGCACGTACTCCATCACCAGGAAGGGCACGGGCGGGGCGCCGGAGTAGTCGAGCGCCCGCACCACGTTCGGGTGGTCGATGAGGGCGGCGGCGCGGAACTCCTGCTCGAACCGCTTCATCAGCAGCTTGTTGCGGGCCGTCTCGTGCGGGATCACCTTGATGGCCACGACCGGCCCGCCGGCCGCCTTCCGCCCGCGGTACACGGCCCCCATGCCGCCCTCGGCGATCTTGTCCAACAGCACGTACTCGCCGATCTGGCGGCGGGCGGTGGGCGATTCGGTGGACATTACGACCAACCGGGAGTGGCGAAGCGGTATCCCGTCGGCTCGTACCGATTCGGCGGGTTACGCACCCCACCATAGCTCACGCCCGTACGAAATCCGGCCGATTCCGCAAGCCGGGTGAAATATCAGCCCCCACGCCGTCACCGTTGAGCGACCGACCGAACCTCCGCCGCATGTGTCGGAAGTTCCCACTCGCCCCAGTTGAATTGCCGTCCGCCGCCGTTTTCCGCCGCCGGCGTACAATCCGCTGAGCCGGGTTGCTCGTCGAATACTCATCGGGTTCCCTCGCCCGGTTCCTCGCACCGGAGTCTCGCACATGCGCCGCTTCCTGCTCCGCGGGCTGGCCGCCGCCGCCGTCGCCGCCCTCGCCGCCTCCCCCGCACTCGCCCTGCGGATCGCCGTCATGCCGAACGCTTCCACCAAGGTGAAAGTGTTCCAGGCGGACACCGTCGTCGTCGGCAAGATCACCGGCATCGACGCCGAGACGGTAGACCTGGAGGTGTACCCCGGTCAGCCGAAGGTGGCCCACGCGGTCGCCAACATCAAGATCGAAACGGCCTTCCTGGGGGCGAAGAACGTCACCCACCTGAAGGTGGCGTTCGTCAAGAACGACCAGCCGGGCGGCGGCGGCGGTCGGCCCATCCGCCCCGGCTTCGGCGGTCAGCAGTACACCCCGGCCGAAGACCACGAGGGCGTCTTCTTCCTCCAGAAGCACCCCGGCTCGGACACCTACTACACGGTGCAGATGGGGCACGCCCCGGTGCTGTCGGCGGACGCCGCTTACAAGACCGAACTGGCCAGCGTGAAGGCGATGGTGGGCGCGTTCGCCGACCCGGTGAAGGCCCTCTCCGCCGACAAGGACGAAGACCGCCTGGCCAACGCGCTGAGCCTGGCCCAGAAGTACCGCGTGGCCCCGACCAACAACAACAGCGGGGTGCTGGACGAGACGCCCATCCCGGCCGAGCAGACCAAGCTGTTCCTGAAGGTGCTGACCGACCTGGACTGGACCAAGCACGCCGACGCCCCCCGCCTGGCCGACGCCCTCGGCCTGATGCCCGGCAACTTCGGCATCCCGCGGGTGACGGCCGGCGACGGCGAGGACGCGATGGCCGTCCGCCACAAGGCGTTCAAGGCGTGGGCCGAGAAGTTCGGCGGCAAGTACGAGGTGAAGAAAGTGACCGCCAAGCCGCTCACCACTGGCAAAGACACCGGCACCGGCACCATCACCCCCGTCCCGCCGATCATCCGCCGCTAACCCCACGGTGGC
>JANNVG010001377.1:0-2853 GCA_031414395.1 Fimbriiglobus sp. | reverse complement strand
CATCGTCGGGAGGAGGCGGCGGGGCGTGGTCGCGTTCGTACAACATACCCCTATCCCGAAACCTCCCCGCACCCGGTTCGTCATGACCAACAACACCCTGTTCTGCGGCATCGTGCTCGTCGTCATCGGCCTGTACTCGTTCTTCCTCGACTCGCCCACCTGGGACAAGCGGCTGGGCCAGTACTTCGACGCGCACGACGCGGCGGTGGACAAGGCCGACCCGAAGGCGCTACCGAACCCGAACCAGAAGTTCGCCGACGTGGAGCCGGTGCAGAAGCTGAAGAAAGACCCGACCAAGCAGAACTTCACCGCGCTCATCCCGGCCGGCCTGGGGGCGGTGCTGTTGGTGGTGGTGGCGGTGGTCATCTACAAGCCGGACTTCCGCAAGCACGCCATGCACTTCGGGGCGGTGGTCGGGCTGGCGGCGGTGGTCGGCGGCATCTACGCGGCGACGGGCGGGGTGAGCGACTACAACCTGCTGAGCGGGTGGACGGGGCCGACGCTGTCGGGGGAGTGGCCGAAGATCGTGGAGAAGCCGGAGGCGACGGTGAGCGTGTGGGATCAGCCGAAGGTGCGGTCGGGCGGGCTGACGGCCCTGGTCGGGCTGGCGTACGTGGGCATGGCGGTCAAGTCGTTCATCGACGCGCGGAAGGCGCGGGAGGCGGGCACGCCGGCGGCGTAACTGTGCTCTGCTCGCTCCGCGAGCGGGTCCGAGAAGACCGCTCGCGGAGCGAGCAGAGCACTTCGGTTAGCGAATCCCTTCCGCGAACTCATCGTTCCGCACGGCGGCTGTGCCGGCCACGTGCGGGGCCTTCGGCGCCGGGCCGTGCCCGCCGTGCGCCACCACCTTCTTGCCCCCGCCCACGTCGGCCGCCAGCGCCCCACCCGTCGCGCCGCTCATGGCGTGGTCCTCGTAATCCCCGGCGTCGTACTCGTCGTACCGGCACACGTACCCCGGCATCTTCGCCCGCTCCCGCTCCTCGTGGAAGCTGCGGACGACCGCCCCCTCCATCGCCACCCGCGCCGCCGCGTGGATGGGGTGGGCGATGTCGGCGTGCAGCTTCGCCCGCCCGTCCAGATCCCGCAGCGCGCGGCCTTCATCCAGCCGCTGCCCGCACTGGTTGCAGAACCGCGCCCGCAGGTGGTTCTTGCACGTGCAGGCGTGGCAGCGGTCCATCAGCTTGCGGCTGGGCATCGCCACGAACACCCCGCGGGTGCCCTCGATGATCTTCAGGTCGCGCACCACGAACGCGTTGTCGAACGTGACCGAACAGAAGGCCATCAGGCGTTCGGAATTCTGTTCGCACAGTTTGATGCGGACTTCGGTGATGGTCACGGCGCACTCCTTTGCGTGCGGGGGGCAGAGTCGAGGTTCCAGGTTCCAAGTTCCAAGTGGGAAAGACCACTCTGCTTTCCGAACATCTCAAGCCCCTTGTTCCGACTCGCCGGCAGTCGAAACTTGGAACTTGCAACTTGGAACCTGGAACTCCTGATCGAGGGTGCGGACGACGAACACCCGACAGGCGGCGAGTTCAGGGTCCGTGTGCGTGTGTCGGGCGAACCGCTCGGCGACGGCCGCGGCGTCGGCCGCATCCCGGCCGACGGCGAACACGCTCGCGCCGCTCCCGCTGAGCAGCACCCCCAGCGGGCGGCAGTTCGTGAGGCGGTCGTATACCTTGCGGACCAGCGGTTGCAAGTCGAATGCGGCCGGCTGCAAGGCGTTGTGCATCGCGGCGGCGAGTTTCTCGGCATCCCCGCGGCTGAAGGCGTCGATCACCCGCTGCGAGTCGGGCGTCACGCCGGTCGGCCGATACCGCTTGTACACCTCGCCCGTCGGGCACCCGACCGGCGGCTTGACAATCACCAGGTGAAGCGGCGGACCGGCGGGCACGGGCGACACGATTTCGCCGCGGCCGGTACACCACGCGGCTCGTCGGCTTCGCCAGAGCACACCAGCAACCCCGGCACGTCCGACCCGACGCTCGCGGCGACCGGCAGTAACTCCGCCGTCGTCCGGTTCAGCCCCCAGACCGCGTTCAGTCCGGCGATGGCCGCCGCCGCGTCGCTCGACCCGCCGCCCAGCCCGGCCTCGTGCGGGATGCGTTTGGTCAGCCGCATCGTCGCCCCGGCGGACACGCCGAACGCCCGCCGCAAAGCGTCCGCCGCCTTCCACACCAGATTCTCCGGCCCGGTCGGGATCGTGTCCGGGTGGCACACCAGCTTCAGGTCGCCGTCGCCGCTCGGCTGGAGTTCGAGCGTGTCGTACAGGTTCACCGGCACCAGCAGGGTGGCGATGTCGTGATACCCGTCGGCCCGCTGGCCCCGCACGTCGAGGTACAGGTTCACCTTCGCCGGCGGGAACAGCAGGCGGCCGTTCGGCCCGGAAGGCAGACCGGGGTCAGGTCGCGCGTGGGTGTTCACGGCGGCAACGGGGGTGTTGGGGTGTCGGAGTCAGCGAGTCGGAAACGCGCTTCGAGAAGACCCGTCCGTGGGCGTGCGTTCGGCGGACGAGGGGCGTCCGGAAGAAGAGACCGGGGGCGTGTCAGCCCACCGAAGTGCAGGCGGAGCGGGGTGGCGGGGCGGCGGCGAAGGGCACGCGGGAGCCCTTGGGCGCGGGGCGCAAGGCGTCCAAGAGGACTTCGCCGCGGAGGAGGGGCTTGCGGAGCACGGCGGCGACGGGAAAACCGTAGGCGGTGGTGGCGACGCCTTCGGGATCGCGGGAGAGGAGGACGATGCGGGTCGAGCGTAAGTTGGCGTCCGGGGCGAGCAGGGCGGCGAGTTCAGTGCCGCTGGCTTTGGCGACGGACTCGTCGAGGATGAGGACGAGGTCCCGCGCTTCGGCGTCGAGGGCGT
>JANNVG010001376.1:0-6306 GCA_031414395.1 Fimbriiglobus sp. | reverse complement strand
CGACAAGAGCGGCCGGGCTTGTCCCGGCCGCGCCTGTTTAGAATTACGCACCCGGTGACTCCGTTACCGGGTGCAACCCACCCAGGCGGCTCACGCCGCTGGTTCACTTGGCGGTGTTTCTCATTTTTCTCATCGGTATGTCATCCGCGTCCGTTACCAAGACCTCAACCCGGACTCCGCTCTCGCCGGGTGGTGGGTGGCCACGCCCACCCGCTTCACGCAACTCTCCGGAGACTCTACGATGCGCGGACTCGCTCGGTGGATCCTGACGGGGGCCGTCGTGGCCTTCGTCGGCAGTTCGGCCCTGGCCCAACGCCCGCAGCCGGGCGGCGGCGGCCAACCCGGTCAGCCCGGTCAGCCCGGCGGCGGCTTCAACATGGCCTCGCTCGCCCTCGGCAGCGGCCTGAAGGCCCGCCTGCTGGACAACGAGGAACTGCAGAAGGAGATCAAGCTGACCGACGACCAGAAGACCAAGATCAAGCAGTACGCCGATAAGGCGGGCGAGGACCTCCGCTCCTCCTTCGGCGGCGGTGGCGCGCCGGGCGGCGGTCGTCCGGGCGGCGGCGGCACCGGCGGCGGTGGCGGTCTCGGCGGCGGTCTCGGCGGCGGTCTCGGCGGCGGTCTCGGCGGCGGCGCCGCTCGGAGCGACGAGGAGCAAGTGGAGGCGCTGAAGAAGCAGATCACCGGCATCGAAGCGCGGATGAAGTTCTTCAAGGACACGCTGACCGCGGACCAGACCAAGCGGATCGGCCAGCTCGAAACCCAGCAGCTCGGCCTGCGGGCGTTCAGCAGCGAGAAGATCGTCACCGAGCTGAAGATGACCGACGAGCAGAAGGAAGCCGTCAAGAAGATCAACGAGGAGTACAGCAAGGAAACGGCCGACCTCCGCAAGGAGTACGGGCTGGGCGGCGGGTTCGGCGGCGGTGGCGGCGGTGCTCGCCCCGACCCGGAGAAAACGGCCGAGTACGAAAAGAAGGCCAAAGTGCTGCGTGAAGAGGCCCAGGAGAAGGTCGAGAAGGGCCTGACGGGCGATCAGAAGAAGTCCTGGACCGGCCTGATCGGCACCCCGTTCGATGTCAGCAAGCTCTCCCCGCAACGCGCTCCCCGCGGCGGCAACTGAGTTTCGGCACGACAACGAACGCCCGGCACACCTGTGCCGGGCGTTCGGCATATCGGGGGGTGAACTCGCGGCAAGCGGGGGTGTCCGATGAGAGCGGTTGATGGCACCTGAACGGACGGCGATCCTCTGCTAGCCACCGATGGCGGGGGTCGCCGGGCTGCGCCCGTCTCGCCCGCCCTACGATGTGATCGCACCACCTCTGGTAGGGCGGGCGAGCCGACGCTTCGTCGGCGACCCCCGCCGCGAGCCACCGATGACGGGGGTCGCCGGGCTGCGCCCGTCTCGCCCGGCCGACCAGGTCATTCCTGCTCCGCCAGCCACTCCTCGCGGTCGGCCTCGATGCCGTCGGCAAACCGCTTCGCGGCGTCCCGCAGCCAACCGTCCGGTCGGCCGTCCAGGTCGGCGAGAACGCCTTCCCGCGCGAGTGGCGTACCCAGATGCACGTTGGCCACTTCCGCCCCCATCGCGGACAACAGGCGGTCCACGTCCACGTCGGTGAGCAGGTCGAGTTCGATCTTGCTGGCCCGCGGAGCCAGCCGGCGGACCACCCACCCGCCCGCCTGCCGATAGAACGGGTCGTGCGAACGGACTGCGGCCCCGGCCGCCTCCGCGGTACGACACGCCGCCTTCGTGCCCAGCCCCCACGCCGTCGCCGGCGGCGCGGTCGCCTTCGCCTCGCGGCACACCCACCCGCCCCGCCACTCGGCCAGGGCCACGAACCGCGGGCGGCCGAGGCTGCCCACCCCGGCCTTCGGCCGCGGGTGAAGGGCCACGTCGGTCATCCCCGGCGGGCGGTCCACGGCGAGTACCGCCCGCGCGTCGTCCGGCAGGTCCGCCGCCGGCAGCTTCAGCAGCTTCTTCATCTTGTCCCAGAACTGCACCGGCTCGCGGTCGGCGGCCATCGCCATCGTCCGCAGCTCGGAATGGTGTTCCTCCAGCACGAACGGCGTGCCGTTCGCCGTCAGCGTGTCGCGGTAACCGGACAGGATCAGGTCACACGCCTCGCCGAGCTTCACCTTCAGGTGTCCGCCGCGCTTGGCGAACCGCACGCTGGCAGCCAGCCGCACCAGGTCGTTCGTGTACGGCAGGTCGTCGCACTCGTCGAAGTCGTTCACGCCCCAGCACAGCCGCCCGTCGGCGTCCCGCCAGGTGCCGAAGTTTTCCAGGTGGGTGTCGCCGACCGCCAGCACCGGCGGGGCGTCGGCCAATTCGCCGGCGTCGGCCGCCCACCGCTTCACCCACAGGGGGTAGGTCGCGCGGAAGAAGGCGAACGGGTCGTCGCCGTCGCTCATCAACTTGTGCTTGTAGGCCAGGTCGTCCGGCACGAGCGGGTGCGGGATGACCGACTGGAGCCACTCTTCGTATTCGCGGGTACACTCGACGGCGGACATGGCGACCCCTCGCGGCACGGACGTTCCCGCCGGTGAGTGTAAGATTCCCTGCGGCCCGAATCCACTGTCGATCCGTCATGCCCACCACCCTCCCCCGCTCGGCCGGTGTCCTCTTGCACCCCAGCAGCCTGCCGGGGCCGTTCGGCATCGGCGACCTCGGTCCGGAGGCGTACCGCTGGGTGGAGACGCTCGCCGCCGCGAAACAGACGTGGTGGCAAATCCTACCGCTCGGCCCGACCGGGTACGGCAATTCGCCGTATCAGGCGTTCAGCGCATTCGCCGGCAACGTCAACCTGATCTCGCCGGAGCTGTTGAACCGCGACGGACTGTTGCCCGACGGCTTCTTCAGCGGCACCACGTTTACCGCGGAGCGAGTCGATTTCACCACGGTGGCACCGGCGAAGGCGGCGATGGTGCGGGAGGCGTGGAGCCGATTCGGGTCGCGTGCGCACCACTTGCGGGGGGCGTTCGACGACTACCGCGAGCGGGAACGGGCGTGGCTGCCCGACTACGCGCTGTTCATGGCGGCGCGCGAAGCGTTCGGCGGGGCGGCGCTCGCCAGTTGGCCGGCCGACATCCGCCGCCGCGACCCGGTGTCGCTCGCCGCCCACGGCACGGCGCTGGCCGGCGAGGTCATGATCCACACGTTCGGGCAGTTCCTGTTCGACCGCCAGTGGGGTGAACTGAAAGCGTTCGCCAACTCGAAGGGCGTGAAGGTGATCGGCGACGCCCCGATCTTCGTGTCCGGCGATTCGGCCGACGTGTGGGCACACCCGGAGCAGTTCTTGTTAAATGCCGACGGCGAGGCGAGCGTGGTGGCCGGTGTGCCGCCGGATTACTTCAGCGAAGACGGCCAACTGTGGGGCAACCCGCTGTACGACTGGGGCGCGATGGAGCGCGACGGCTACCGCTGGTGGGCGGCACGCCTGCGGCGGCAACTGAGTCAGGTCGATCTCATTCGCCTCGATCACTTCCGCGGGTTCGCCGCCGCGTGGCACGTGAAGGCCGGGGCGACCACCGCGAAAGTCGGCACGTGGGTGGACGGGCCGCGGGCGAAGCTGTTTCACAAACTCCGCGCCGACCTGGGCACGCTGCCGATCATCGCCGAAGACCTGGGGCTGATTACCGCCGACGTTCACGCGCTCCGCGAGGAGTTCGGCTTCCCCGGAATGCGGGTGCTGCAGTTCGCGCTCGGCGGCCCCGACAACCCGTACTGGCCGCACAACTACGAGCCGAACACGGTGGCGTACACCGGCACGCACGACAACGACACCACCGCCGGTTGGTGGGCGAACCTGTCCGCATCCGACCGCGCGCGGGTGGGCGACTACCTCGGGCACACGATAAACGAACCGCACTGGGACTTGATCCGCATGGCGTGGGCGAGCGTGGCGGTGGTGGCCGTCGCCCCGCTGCAAGACGTGCTCGGTCTGGGCGGTGAGGCGCGCATGAACGTGCCTGGCGTGGCGGTGGGCAACTGGGAGTGGCGGTTCCGCCCGGAGCAGTTCCGGGCGGGCGTGATCGAGCGGCTGGCCGAGTGGACGGTGAAATACAACCGCCTCCCAAAACGACCGGAATAACTGCGTCGTCTGAGGATCGGGTAAGTGTGTGATCCCCGGCAGGAGGGCGAATCATGCGGCGCGGACTTCAACTGCTCTTCGGTGTGACACTCGCGGGCGTGCTCGGGTGCGGTGGGACGCCACAACAGGCGTCGAAAGCTCAACAAGCTGGGCTACGGAACGAAGCCGGTGGCGATGCCGCCAAGGAACGCCTCCAGGACGGCGCACCGCAGGCTCCACCGGGCGGCGGCAAAGGTGGGGATCGAAAACCGGCGGGCGAACCCGAACCGATCAGCCGCAAGGTGATCTACTCGGCGGCGGTCGAGGTTCAGGTGAAGAACGTCGATCAGGTGCGCGGCGAGGTGGACAAACTCACCGAGACCCACAAGGGGTACATCGCCAAGTCGGACGTCAGCGGCGTCACGGGCACCCGCCGGACCGCCACGTGGACCTTGAAGATTCCGTCGGACAGCTTCCGGGTGGTGATCGGCGGGCTGACCGAACTCGGCACGGTCACGAAGAACGCCTCCGACTCGCAGGACGTGACGGAAGAGTTCATCGACCTGGAGGGCCGCATCAAGAACTTGAAGGTGGAGGAGGAGACGCTCAACAAGTTTCTGAAAGAGACGGTCAACAACGTGGACGGATACATCAAGACGCGGGATCAAATCAAGAGCGTGCGGTTGGACATCGAGCGGGCGGAGGGCCGGCTCAAGTACCTCTCCACCATGACCGCCCTGTCCACCATCCAGTTCACCGCCCGCGAAGAAAGCGCCTACACGCCCGACACCCCGCTCGCCGCCCCGACCTTCGGCGACCGCGTCGGGAACACCCTCGGCGGGTCGTGGCAGGGGTTGGCGTCGCTCGGCGAAGGGGTGGTGATCGTCCTCGTGGCGTTGCTGCCATGGTCCCCGTTCCTCCTGATCGGCGGGCTGATCGGGCGGGTCATCTGGAAGCGCTCGACCGCACGCACGCGAGCCGCACAGGAAGCGCGTCGGAACACGCGGAGTCCCACAGAAGCGGGGTGACCGTCCTGGTAGGGCGGGTCGAGCGGCCGGGGACACCAATCAGCGAGGCCGGCCGACCAACCACCTCTCGGTCGCAGTGACAGGCCGCGACGCCCCGCCGCAACCCACATCCGCGCACTCTGACATGGCGAGCCGTGCCCCGTGAGGGGCCGGGTTCCTTCTCACCCGGCGGCTCACGCCGCTCGGCTCGCCCTGATTACCTGCTCCTCGCAATCGCGGCCACTCGCACCCGCGCGCGTTCGGCGTGCTTGCTGGCGGGGGCGGCCACGATCACCTTCTCGAAGTACGTGATCGCCTGCTTCGACAGCCCTTTCGTCTCGAAGCCCTCGGCGATCGTGAAGTACCCCGCCGCCAGTTTCTCGTCCAACTGCTCGGCGGCGCGGGCCAGCTTCACCGGGTCGGCCTTGATCGCGGCCAGAATGCCCACCGCCTCCTCGCCCGCCGGCGTGTTCGGGGAACTCACCGCCACCGCCTCGGCGCGCTCCAGCGCGTCGGCGATGCGATCCGCCTTCAGCGCCGCCTTCACCTCGTCCAAGCTCACCTTCACCACCTCCGCCGGCGGTTCGGCCTTCGGGTCGGGCTTCACGCGGGCCGTCAACACGGCGTCGTTCTTCGGCTTCTCCTTCTCCTCCGCCGCCACGATCAGCCCCAGCGCCTTGGCCGCGTGTTCGCGGAACTGCTCGGGCGACACGTACCCGGCGAGGTACGCGAACACCTTGCCGTCGGTGCCGGCGATCACCGTCGTCGGGTAGATGGTCACGCGCATGGCGCGGGCGAACTCGGCGTCCGTGTTCGCGTCCAC
This sequence comes from Fimbriiglobus sp., assembly GCA_031414395.1. GTDB lineage: Bacteria > Planctomycetota > Planctomycetia > Gemmatales > Gemmataceae > JALHQU01. The sequence goes on along the minus strand of JANNVG010001376.1, from coordinate 406 downwards.
CTTCAGCAGCACCACCTTGCCGGCCAGCATCGCCAGCACGTCCTTGTCCAGGAACGTGGTGGCTTCCAGCTTGCGGCAGTACACGCACTGGTCGGTGCCCACCACCACCAGCAGGGGCAACTTCTTCTCCTCCGCCTCCTTGCGGGCACTCGGGTAGTCGGTCCGCCACTGGACCGGGTCGGCCGCGAGCGCACCGGCCGCCGTCGCTAGCAGCACGACAACGGGCGCGGACAGTGTCCGCAGGAGGGGTGTGAGCATAGTGCTCCTCGGCGGGCGACCGCGGGGGGGCGCACGCAGGGGACGGCGGGTCGCGTCCGTTCGGATCGGGGCCGGGGTCCGTGGCCGTGGCTTGCACTTCCGGTCAGACGTGTAGATTTCTTCCGAGAGCGGCCGGGTTCATCCCGGC
>JANNVG010001375.1:0-5512 GCA_031414395.1 Fimbriiglobus sp. | reverse complement strand
CCCGGGTGGGCGGGGGTTTTCTAACCCCCGCCCCCGCGCGTCCGCGGCTCGTCAGGACAGCTTCCCGTCGTTCATCTCCAGCCGCCGCGGGAACAGCTTCGCCAACTCGGCGCTGTGCGTCACCACCACCAGCATCGTGTTCTGCTGCTGGTGCAACTCAAACAGCAGCCGCCCGACCGACTCGGCGTTCGTGCGGTCCAGGTTGCCGGTCGGCTCGTCGGCCAGCAGCAGCAGCGGCCGGTGAATCAGGGCCCGCGCCACCGCCACCCGCTGCCGCTCCCCGCCGCTCAACTCGGCCGGGCGGTGCGTCAGGCGGTCGCTCAGCCCCACGCGGGTGAGCAGCTCGCGGGCATACGCCTCCGCCTCCGCCTTCTTCAGCGTCTTGTTCACGAACGTCGGCACCAGCACGTTTTCCAGCACGCTCGCCTGCGGCAGCAGGTGGTGGTCCTGGAACACGAAGCCGATGCGGCGGTTGCGGAAGGCGGCCAACTCGCCCGGCTTGAGTGAAAACGGATCGACGCCGTCGAGCGACACGCGGCCGGCGGTGGGCGTGTCGAGCGTGCCGAGGATGTGCAGGAGCGTGCTCTTCCCCGACCCCGATGGCCCCATGATCGCCACCGCCTCGCCGTGGGCGAGCGACAGGCTGACACCGCCGAGGACCGGCAGCGGCCCACTGCGGGCCGGGTACTCCTTCCGCACGTCGGTCACGATCAGGCTCATGGAGGGGGTCTCAGGTAAGGGTGGCGTTCGAGTTGTTGGCGAGTGTTACGAGCCGCGACCGCCAGGGAGCGGGCACTTTCTCGCTCCCTGGCGGTCGCGGCTCGTCAGTCGTTCGGCCCTCGCTCGCGCGTCGGGCTAACAGGCGGCTTCCAGTTTGGCCCGCAGGTCGGGCGGGATGGGCAGGGCTTCGAGGCCGTGCGGGGGGACCGTCTTACAGTACACGGCCGTGATGCGGCCGGTGGCCACCGGCTGCCCGTCGTGGCTGAAGTCGAAGCGGTACGTCACCGACTTGGTGCCCACCTTCTCCACGGTCACGCCGATGGTCAGGTCGTCTTGGAAGCGTGCCGGGCGGGTGTAATCGCACGTCGCGCTCACCCGCGGGAAGCCGAACCGCCCGCCCGCGTCGGCCGCCCACGTCACGCTCAATCCGCGGGCGTTCAGGAACTGCGTCTCGGCCACTTCCATGAACCGGAAGAAGTTCGAGAAGTGCATGATCCCGGCCATGTCGGTGTCGCCGAACTCGACCCGGCGGGTGGTGGTGAACATGGCAGTGGGCCGCCTGGTAGGGTGGGTCCAGCGACGGCTCCCGTCGCGCCGACCCTGGTGTATTGACTACCCCGGGGGGGTCGGCGCGCGGGTTTCCGCCGCTGGCCCCACCCTACGGGTGTGGCCCACATACTTCCCCAGCAACTCCACCGTCGCCTCGGCCATGTGGCGGGCGGTGAACCGCTCGTGCAACCCGGCGTGCCCTTTCTTGCCGAGTTCGGCAGCCCGCGGCAAGTCGGTCAACAAGCCGACGAGTTGCTCGTCGAGGTCGGCCGGGTTCGCCGGATCGTACAGCAGCCCGCCGCCGGTCGGGTCGATCAACTCTGGAAACGTGCCCGACCGCGGTTGCACCACCGGCACGCCGTTGGCCCACGCTTCGAGGACGTACAACCCCTTCGGCTCGCGGAACGCCACCGGCACGCTCAGCACGTCGATGCTCTGAAAGAACTTCACCTTCGACGCCAGATCCGGCGCGGGCACGTGTTCGTAGTCGGCGGGTGAACTCAGCCCCGCGGCGGTCAACTTCTTCACCTGCTCGGCGAAGTACGGCTTGTACTTCTCCCCCATCCAACCGCCGAACACGAACCGCAGTTTCTCCAACCCCGGCCGCCGCTTCAACCGCACGAACGCCTCGACCGCGTTGTGAAAACCTTTCTCCGGGGCGAAGCGGGCGAAGAAGCCGAGCGTCGGCGGGCGGGCCGGGTCGCGGGGCGTCGGCGACCCGTGCCCTTTCAGGTTCAGCCCCGGATACACCACGCCGATTTTTGTCCGGTCCAGCCCCAGGTAGCTGCTCATGTACTCGGCGTAGTCGTGGCTCGTCGCCATGTACCCGCTCGTGTGGCGGTCGTTCTCTTGAATCAGCGCGATGCACCGCCGGCGGTCGGCATCGGGCAGCGCGTCCAGGAACACGTCGTCACCTTGAAGCGTGGTGATGACCGGCACGCCGAGGCGCTCGCGGATGGGCGGCACGCACCCGGACAGCAGCGCGTTGGTCATCAGCACGGCGTCGGGTTTGACTTCCGACGCCAGCCAGTCCACCAGCTTGCCGATCTCCTTCTTGGCCCGCCCGTGGGTGCCTTGCAGCACGGCGGTGGTGAGGCCGCCGAGTTTGCCGTAGTCGGTGCGGCCGACGAACCCGCCGGCCCACCGCAGCAGGGCGTTGCCGTTCAGCAGGCGGTCAACCACCCCCGGCAGGTGGCGGTACAGCCAGCCGGCGTTCTGTAAGTAGACGTTCACACCGCCGAGGAAGACGCGACCCGTACTCACGTCTTGCTCGTCGGTGGTGATGGGGGTATACGTCGGCACGAGGAGGGCGTCGTGCCCGAGCGCGACGAGGGCCGCCGCCGCCGCGTTGTCGCGCAGGCAACTGCCGCAGAACATGCCGCCCGCCCCGGCCGTGATGCTGACGATCCGCATGGGGTGATACCAGCTTGCCGCGATGCCATCCTGTAGCCGGCCTGTCTGAGGCCGGTCGGGACCGGGGTCACAGACCCCGGCGACAGCCGAACACGACCGCCACTCGGGTGCGTCCGCCGCAAGGGTTGGTAGAATAACTACCCCCGCCCACCGCCCGGCTGACAGACGATTGTAGAAGTGCCCTGCTCGCTCCGCGAGCGGGATCGGAATGCCGCTCGCGGAGCGAGCAGAACACTTGTGTCGATTGTGCCGACTACCCCCGCCCTCCCGCCGGCGACCATCAGACCTTCATGCCACGTTCACCGCCCGCACACCCGACCCGGTATGCTGGGGCGGTGAAGGTTCACCGCCGGGTGCTCCCGCCGAGGGCCGATCGTGATCCCGACCGACGCCGTCATCATCTCCGACTTGCACCTGGGCAGCGGCGTCTGTCAGGCGAAGGCCATCGTGGACTTCCTGGAAGGCATCCACCTCCGCCGGCTGCGCACCAAGCGGCTCATCCTGAACGGCGACGTGTTCGACAGCATCGACTTCCGCCGGTTGAAGAAGAGTCACTGGAAGGTGCTCAGCCTGTTGCGGAAGCTGGCGGACGAAATCGACGTGACGTGGGTGTGCGGCAACCACGACGGCAGTGCCGAGATCGTGTCGCACCTGTTGGGGCTGGAAGTGGTGGACGAGATCGTGGTGCCGTCGGGCGACAAGCGGGTGCTGGTCCTGCACGGCCACCAGTTCGACCAGTTCATCGAGCGGCACCCGTTCGCCACCCGCCTGGCCGACAACCTGTACCGCGTGTTGCAAAAGATCGACCGCTCGCACCGCTTCGCCAAGATGGCCAAGCGGCGGAGCAAGACGTTCCTGCGGAGCACCGAGAAGATCCGCGCCGGGGCGGTACACCGGGCGAAGGAACTGGACGCGGACGTGGTGTGCTGCGGGCACACGCACCTGGCCGTCGCCTTTCCCGAAGACGCGCTGCCGTACTTCAACAGCGGCTGCTGGACGGAAACGCCGAGCCACTACCTGACGCTGGCCGACGGGGTGGTGTCGCTGTGCGCGTTCGACCCGTCGGCGGCGATGGCCGACACGCAGATTGATTTGCCCATCGGCGCGACGGCCGCATCCTAGGCGAACGGCGCGACGTGAGTCCGCCGGTACAGAATCACACCGGCGGTTCCCCGTCGCTCACGCTTCCGGCTCGTCTACCACCGGCTTGTTGGCGTCGATGAGCAGCCACAGCCCCACGCCGGCGAAGTACACCACCGCGTACGTGACGAAGCAGATGACGTAGCCCGTCGTCTGGATCGTCTCCTCCTTGGTGCCGGGGTTGAGCGTGTACGCCTTGAGCGTCAGGTAGGTGAAGAAGATGCCGGACACCGCCCCGACCAGGTTGCCGACCATGTTCATCGCCCCGCTGACGGTGGCGGCGTACTCGCGGCCGATGTCCTGGCACACGGCCCACGCCGGGGCCATAATCAGGTCGTTGCAGAAGCCCATGAGCATGAGCGGGATGGCATACGCCCACACGTTGTCCGGGGCGACCAGCTTGGCCGCGATGGCCCCCAGGTAGCACACCCCGGCCAGGCCGTACCCGATCATGCCCGGCAGCCGCCGGCCCCACTTGCGGTCCCCGCGGCGGCGGATGATGCGGTCGGACACCATGCCGCCCACGTAGCAGCCGAGCATCCCCACCAGCAGCGGCGCCCCGCTCAGCAGTGCCAGCAGCACCCGCCCGTTGGGGGCGGCGTCCCACTCCGGGAACTGCTTCTTCATCGCGCCGGGCAGGTTGTACATGAGGAAGTACCAGCAGAAGTTGGTGACGACGTACATGCCGCACACCGCCCACAGGTTCCTCGACCGCAGCAGCTTGCCCCACGGGATGCGGACCGGCCCGACCGTCTCCGTCCGCCCGGCGTTGATGAGCGCCAGCTCGCCCGCGTTCACCTGCCCGGCCGCCGGCTTGTTGCGGAACACGAAGTAGAACACCGCACACCACACGGCCGCCACCAGCGCGAACACCCACATGGCCCCCCGCCACGTCAGCCCGGCCTCGTGGTGCATCCCGCCCACCTTCCACTCCGTCACCGTCACCCACAACAGCGGGGTGAGACCGCCCATCAGCCGGGCGCTCATCCAGATGGCGCTCTTGGCGAACCCGCGGGCGTTCGCCGGGAACCAGTTGTACAGGGCCTTCGAGATGTTCGGGAACGCCCCCGCCTCGCCCACGCCGAACAGGAACTGAATGAGGATCAGCCCGCCGAACCCGACGTACAGCCCGCCGACCACCGCCTCGGGCAGCACCGCCATGCCCACGAACCCGGTGAGGAACACGAACGCGCTCCACCACAGCACCACCCGCAGGAGCACCGCCCGCGGGCCTTGCGTGTCGCCCAGCCAGCCGCTCGGCACCTCGAACAGGGCGTAGGCCAACTGAAACGCCAGAATCACGATCATGAAGTCTTCGGTGTTGTACTTCTTCACCCCCTCCGGCAGGTCGGCGTTCAGCTCGGACATGATGGCCGCCTTCGCGCTGCCGTTCGCCGCCCGGTCCATGTACGTAATCATGGCGAGTAGGCAGAGCAGACCGAGGACGACGTACCGGAAGCGGGTCGGCGGGGGAGGGGTGGACATGAGCGACCGCGGTGGGAGGGAACCGGCACACTCTACCCGCGGCGGCGGCGGGCGGCAATCAGGCCGGCGGTTGTCAGACCTCACCCCCCGTCCCCCTCTCCATGACATGGAGAGGGGGTGTTCAACCCGCACAGGTTTCGGAACGCCCGCGGTCGGAACGGCACATTTCCAACTCGAACACCCCCTCTCCATGACATGGAGAGGG
>JANNVG010001374.1:0-2985 GCA_031414395.1 Fimbriiglobus sp. | reverse complement strand
CGCCCCGCCGCATTGGCGTTCGGCGGGGCGTCGCGGCCGGCCGTCGGTGGTGGGCAGGTCATCGGGTGTTCATTGACGCCGTTGCGATCCCCGGCCGCTCGACCCGCCCTACCAGACCGGCCGTTCACCCCGGCGGCGTATCTTCTACGCCGAGCTGCTCGAGCACGTTGCGCCGCTCCCAGTGGGCGATGGCGTGAGCGGCGATGTGCCCGACCGCCACGGCGAACATCTCCTCGTCCGGCAGCCACGCCCGCGGCGGGCCGATGTGCTCGTGACACAGCACGCCGTTCGGGTGGACGGGCACTTCCATCATCGACGTGATGCCGAGCGGGATGAGGTAGCCGGCGGTGAACTCGCGGGTGCGGGCGTCGGTGCGGGCGTCCGGGGCGGCGATCACCTCGGTGGCGGCGAGGGCGGCGAAGTAGTTCGGGTAGTCGGCCGCGGTCAGTTCCATGCCGGTCGAGTGCCGGCCGGCGGCCAGCTCGAACAGGCTGTCGCAGTGCAGTTTCTGCTTGTCCGTGGTGAGCCGCCAGATGCTCACGCGGGCCACGTTCAGCGTGCGGGCGGACACCTCCACCAGTTGCCGCAGGATGGCGTTCACGTCGGACGCGGTGAACACGTCGGCGTGAACGAGGGCGGCGAGCGCGGCCTGCTGCGCCCGCAGGCGGTCGAACGCACACCGCAGTTCGTCCTCCGCCTGCCGCCGCTCGCGGTCCTGCCAGCACTGCACTTCGTGCCCCAGGTCCACCGCCGACGGGTAGCGGTCGGCCGGCTCCTTGCTCATCGCCTTCAGGCAGATCGCCTCCAGGCCCGGCGGCACGTCCGGCCACACGTCCCGCGGCGGGGCGAACCGCAGCAGCATCGCCTTCAGCAGCACGTTCTGGTACGTCACCCCGCTGTACGGCGGGCAGCCGCACAGGATCTCGTACAGGATGGCGCCGAGGCCGAACACGTCCGAGTGCGGGCCGACCTGATCGGGCACCCCTTCGGCCTGCTCCGGCGCCATGTACGCCACCGTGCCCACCACGTCGCCCAGGCGGGTCTGGCCGACGGCCAGGGTGGACGCGCGGGTGGCGACGGGCGGCAGCGGGTCGTGTGCGTCCTGCTCGTCCATCACCTTCGCCACGCCCCAGTCGAGCACCACCACCTCGCCGAACTCGCCGAGGATGATGTTCTCGCCCTTCAGGTCGCGGTGGACGATGCCGCGGGAGTGCGCGTACCCGACGGTGTTGCAGATGGACACGAACGCGGACAGCAGCTTGACCAGGTCGAGCGGCGGGAACCACCCGGGGCGGCGGGCGGAGTGGAAGGCGCGGGCGGCGTCACTCAGCGTCCGCCCGCGGATGAACCGCATGACGTAGAACGGGCGGTCGGTGCCGGGGTCGCGGGCCAGTTCGTACACCGGCACCACGCCGGGGTGTTCGAGTCGGCCGGTCAGCTTCGCCTCCCGCACGAACCGCGCCTCGCCGGCCGCGCTCTCCTCCTTCAACTGCTTGAGCGCCACCTCGCGGCCCAGCGTGGCGTCCCACGCCCGCCACACCTCCCCCATGCCGCCGGTGGCGTGCAAACTCGACCGCGTGTACCGCGGGCCGGCGGGCAGTTCCGCCAGGGGGGTGTACTCGCCGGTGCCGAACGGGTCGGTCGGCGGCGGGTCGGGGGCGTTCATGCGGGCGGCTCCGCCGGGGCGGTGGGGTGCATTCACAGTATCGAGACGAGTGCCCGCGCCGCAACACCGCCCGCCGCCGATTCCCGCGCCGCCCGGCACTCACTGTAGCCGGGGTCTGTGACCCCGGTCTGATCCGGCCTCACAGAGGCCGGCTACAGGAGGACCGGCGGTTCCACGGCATCTTGGCGATGAGCAGGCCCATACCGCACCAGTCCGAAATGCCGGCGAACACCAGCCCCGCCCCGACGAACGCCGGGATGCCGGCGAAGAACGGGTGAATCGTGAGCGCGAGCACCGCCCCCGTGAGTGCGATGCCACCGGCGGCGATCCGCACCTGGCGTTCCAGCGACATCACCTTCTTGCCGCGCACCACCGGCAGCCCGGCCTGTTCGCACGCCTGCGTGCCGCCGTCGATGTTGACGACGTGCGTGAACCCGGCGGCGGCCAGCTTCTCGCACGCCTTCTGCCCGCGGGTGCCACTGCGACAGATGACGTACACCGTGCGGGTCGGGTCGCCGAGCGTGGTGGGATTCAACTGATCGAGTGGGACGTTCGTCGCCCCGGCGACGTGAACCTCGCCGAACTCCAGCGGGGTGCGGACGTCGAGCAGTTCGACCGGGCCGCGGGTGCGGAGGGTTTGAAACTCGGCCGGGGTGATGGTAGGCATGGGGGTTATTCCTTGTAGGGCGGGCGAGACGGGCGCAGCACGGCGACCCCCGCCGAACGCCAACTGGCTGGGCTGCCAAACAAGGCGAAGGCCCGGCGGGGGTGAGGTCAATCGCCGCCGGCACGCTCGACCACCCCGTTCGCGTCGAAGTAGACCGTGAAGTTCTCAACGTTTCCGAACCGACCGTAATGGTGGTAGTGCCAAATCTCCAGGTCTCCGCCCGTGTAAGTGCCGTACGGGGCGCCGAGTTTCGCCAGGACTTGCTCTTGGGTCATCCCGTCATGGACCGCTCCAGTCGGGTAGCAGGGAAGAGGGTCGCGGCCGTACTGCTGGCGGAATTGGATGCCGGGAGCGAGATAGCAACCAACCGGCACGACGACGGCCAGGGTGCAGAGCACGCCGCCCACCCACCAGCAGCGAGGCCGAGTTTTCACCAGCACGATGACGCCAGCGGCGACGAAGCACGCGAACCAGACGAAACTGAAGCAGCCCGCCATCAACATGACGCAGACGGGGCCTTCGGACCCCAGACCTGTGCCGAAGAGCATGGCTTCACCTCATCGGGTGGCTTGTCAGAATCGCTCCAAGTTCGCCGCGAGCCCGGCGAGCGCCGCCGCGGGTGGCGCGCGCACCGCGCGCGGCGCACAACGGT
>JANNVG010001373.1:0-5338 GCA_031414395.1 Fimbriiglobus sp. | reverse complement strand
TCGAGCTTGCCGTCGATCACCTGCCGCATCAGGTAAATCCGCCCGCGGGGGGAGTCGGCCTCGTTGCCCGTTTCCACGTAGGTCGGGCAGGCGGCGGTACACAGCCCGCAGTGGACGCAGTCGAGGAGCAGCTCGTAGTCGAGGGTCGGGCCGGACGACACCAGCGGCAGGGCGGTGCGGGCGGTCGGGGGGGCGACGGACATGCGGGCCAGGCTCCGAGGCGGTGGGCTTCCGGTCCACCGGGGGCGAGATTCGACGAGCAACGGAATTGTACTGGGAACTCTTCGCCGCCCGCCGCGACAGACTCCGTATTCACCCCCACGAACCCGCGAATCGGCCGGGTGGGGACCATTTCGCCGATTTTCTGCTTGACGTGACCGACCGCGTGACGTTCTCTGTAACCGAGTCCGGTGTGACGCCACGAAAGCCCGCGACCGGCCCGGTCGTGGCGTCCGCTCCCCATCGCCCCTGTAGCCCGAACCTCCCAGGACCTCCAATGCTTCGCTCCCTCCGTGGGTCGTCCGCCACCGTCCGCTGGGCGGTGTGCATGGCGGCGGCCCTCTTGCTGCTGTTGGCCGACCAGACGACCGCCCTGGCGCAAGAGGCGGCCAAGCCGGAGGCGGCGAAGGCGGACGAGGGCATCAGCATCGGCAAGATGCTCATGCACATCATCGGCTCGGTCAAGTTCTTCTGGTGCATCCTGGCCCCCACCTCGCTGATGCTGATGGGGCTGGTGGTGTGGCTGCTGCTCGACCTCCGCGGGTCCTCCGCCATCCCCGCCGGGTTCGTGGACGACTTCACCGACACCGTGAACAAGCGGAAGTTCAAGGAGGCGTTCGACATGGCCAAGGAGGACAACTCGTACCTCGGCCGCGTGCTGACGGCCGGCATGGGGCGGTTGCAGTACGGCCTGGAAGACGCCCGCGAGGCCGCCGCCAACACCCTCGACGCCATCAAGGGGGGCAAGGACCGCTGGAACAACTACATCGCCGTCATCGGCACCCTCGGGCCGCTCCTCGGGCTGGTGGGCACCGTGTGGGGGATGATCGAGGCGTTCCTGGCGCTGGGCGAGACGAACAGCAAGGAGGGGCTGACGCAGGGCATCTCGCACGCCCTGTGCGTCACCCTCATCGGGGTCATGATCGCCGTCCCCGCCATCGCCCTGAACACCTTCTTCCGCAACCGCATCACGCAGGTGACGATGGACGTCGGGCACGTGGCCGACGACCTGCTGACGCAGATGTACCACAACTCGAAGAAGGCCGGGCCGACGCCGTCCACCGCCGGCGTAGCCACACAGCCGCCGCCGGCCCCGCGGTGATGACCGCCCTGGCGAGCCGCGCGGCGTGAGCCGCCGGGTGATTGAACAACCCGACTCCTCACGGAGTCCGGCTCGCCCACCCCGCCCCCGCACCGGCCCCACACTCCGAGGCTCCCCATGTCCGCACCGGCCGAAGAGCCAGAAGAACCCGACCTGACCGCCCTGCTCGACCTGGTCTTGCAGTTGGTCATGTTCTTCCTGGCCGTCGCCCGCATCGACAACGAGCAGCGGGACCAGAGCGTGGTGCTGCCGCAGGCGTCCATCGCGCGGTCCCTGACGAAGGACTACAACAAGATCGTCATCGTCAACATGTTCCCGGCCCCGCCGGCGACCGACGAGGAGAAGCAGGGCCGCCGGCCGCCGAAGGTGCGGTACTCGATCTTCGAGGGGTACGGCGTGAGCGAACCCCAGTCCCTCATCGCCGTGAAGACCAACTTGCAGGGGAAGTTCGAGGCCGACCAGAAGGCCGCCAAGCCGGCCGACTGGGACGCCGGCAAGGGGCGGTCGCTGATCGTCCTCCGCGCGCACAAGGACTGCAAGTTCAATGAAGTGTTCGACGTGATGACGAAAGCCCGCGAGGTGGGCTTCACCGAAGTCCAACTCCGCGCCTACGTGGCCGGGGTCGAGCCACGCTGACCGATGGCTCAGGCCTGTGCAACCCGCGAAACACAAGGGGAAGTCGTCATGTCTCGTTCCACTCGAAAAGGCCGCCACAGGGGAGAGCACCCCATCGTCGCGCGGGTGCCCGTCATCCCCATGCTCGACATGGCGTTCCAACTGCTCGCCTTCGGGCTGTACTGCTTCGACCTGTCGGCCGACAAGGTGGAGGGGCAACTGTCGCTGTCGCTGCCGAAGACCGGCGCCGACGGGCCGCCGGCCACCGACACGATCATCCAGGAACCGGAGGAAGATTACACCATCCGCGTGGTGGCGGACACCGGCGGGCGGATCAAGAGCATCGAGTTGACGACGACGAAGTTTCCCGACCCGGAAGCGCTGCCGAAGGACATCACCAAGTTGGCGGACAAGCTCAAGAATCGGGTGGAGGGGAAGACCTCCGCGAAGGAGAAGGCGCCGAAGCTGGAAATGCAGTTCGACAAGGATTTGAACTACCAGCTCTGCTTCGAGCTGCTCAGCGCCGCCGACACCGCCAAGTTCACCAAGGTGACACCGAACCTGCTGACCGAACCGAAGAAGCCTCCGGCGATGCCGTAATGGGCGAGCCGAGCGGCGTCAGCCGCCGGGTTTTCAACTGAACCCGGCTCTCACGGAGCACGGCTCGCCCAAAGCGCGGTAATATGCCCACACAACACCCCACCGGCGGAAAAGTCTCGCCGGAATCGGGAACACCGGGCGACGGGAGTCGTCCGACCATCACGGGAAGGGCCTCTCCGTGAACTCGCTCCGCTCGCCATCGCCGAATCGCCTCCGTCGCCTCGTGCGGCTGTTCGCCGTCGTGGGCGTGCTGCTGGCCACTCTGGTGGCCTCCGCGGAAACGCCGCCCCCGCCGCCCGACTCGACCCGCTACGCCTTCGACAAAGACCGCTTTTACGTCAAGCGGATTCAGGACTTGCGACCGCTGACCCTCGACGGGGACGAGCGCGAGCCGTTCGAAGACGTGCTCATTCACGCCCACCAGTTCACCCCGGCCGAACTCGCCGCCGCTGCCCGCAAAGACATCACCCTGAACGAACTGCTCGACGAGAAGAAAGAGAACCGTGACATCGTGCGGTTCGAGTTGGTTCACATCGAGGGCAAGCTGAAGCGGCTGAAGCGCATCCCGACCCTCGCCCGCCTGCAAGAGGCGGGGATGCCCGACCTGTACGAGGCGTGGATCTTCCCCCGCGTCCAGCGGGGCAACGACCCGGTGTGCGTGATCGTCAGCAAGCCGCCGGCCGGCGTCACCCCCGACGACGACATCACCCCCGGCGTGCCCGTGGTGGCCGTCGGCTACTACTTCAAGGTGCTGGAATACCAGTCGAACCAGCCGAACTCGAAAGACCCGAACCGCACCCTCTTCCGCCGGGCGCCACTGCTCCTCGGCCAGACGGTCGAGCGCGGTAAGGACGTGGAGCCGGCCGCCCCGACCTTCATCGATCTGGCGACGTTCTCGCTGGTGTTCGGGGGCGTCGTCTTGGCCGTCCTCATCGGCCTCGCCGTGTGGCTCCGCCGCACCGACTCCGGTACCCGGCGGGCGTACTCCAACCGCCTCCGCAACCCGTACACCCCGCCGCCGGACAGTCCGGTGGGTGGGGACACGGCGGCCCCGCCCGCCGAGCCGACGACCTGACCCGAATCCCGACCCGCGTCCTTCGATCCGCCGCACTCACGCGGCAGGAGGAGTCCGATGAGCCGACGAGACCGCGACGAGCACGACGACCGCGACAGCCGGCCGGCCAAGAAGGCCGACAAGAAGCCGGCCGTCATCGAACTGAACACGAACACCGGCCTGACCGCGGGCGAGGCGTTCCTCCGCCGGCTGCTGCCGGCCGCCGTCATCAGCGCCGGCATTCACCTGTTCATCGCTGTCGCCGCCTTCCTGCTGAACATCCTCATGCCGCCCGCGTCGGCCGGCCCGAAGCTGGCACGGGTGGACGTGGCCGTGGAGGAGCGGACCGAAGACCCGACCCAGGCCGACTTGACCGAAACCACCGTCACCATCGACGACACCACCGGCACGCCGGCGGTGGCCGATGTGCCGGTCTCCGATCAGACGGTTGACGCCGCAGTGAGCGCGACCGAGCCGGTCGGCGCCCCGGACGGCGCGATCAAGGAGAAGGTCGACAGCTTCAAAGACTTCGGTTCGCCGAACGACTTCCTGACGGACGCCGGCATCAAAGCCGAGGGCGCTGGTGTCGGCAAACCTGGGAGCGGGGACCAAGGGATCGGGGTGAACAACCCGGCGACGAGGGGCCGCAACCCCGCCACCCGCATCGCCCTGGTGAAGTCGGGCGGGGGAAACAAGGAGTCCGAAGCGGCCGTCGCCAACGGGCTGGCGTGGCTTTCCCGGCAGCAGAAGAAGGACGGCAGTTGGGCGTTCGACAACGGCGGGGACAAGGCCGCCGCCACCGGCATGGCCCTGCTGCCCTTCCTGGCCGCCGGCCAGACGCACAAGGCCCCGGCCGGCCCGAACAACAAGTACAAGGACAACGTGACCGCCGCCCTCGCCGCCCTGCTGAAGATGCAGAAGTCGGACGGCAGCTTCTCGGGCAACACCTACGCCAACGCCATTGCCGTCGTCTCCCTGTGCGAGGCGTTCGGCATGACCGGCGACAAGGCGCAACTGCTCAAGCCGTGCCAGGCCGCCCTCGACCACATCGCCAAAGGGCAAGGGGCGAACGGCAGTTGGGGGTACAAGTACGGCGACGAGGGGGACACCTCGATCGTCGGCTGGCAGGTGCAGGCCCTGCACAGCGGCAAGATGTGCAAAGAGCTGAAGGTGGACACGAAGGTGATGGAGAAGGCGATGAAGTTCCTGGACAGCGTGGCCAGCAAGCCGAAGGGGAGCAGCGTGGCCTGCACGTTCGGCTACCGGAGCCCCGGTGCCGGCCCGTCGCTCACCGCCGTCGGCCTCCTCTGCCGCTACTACCTGAACGGGTGGGGGCCGAACAGCCCCGGCCTGCGGGACGGGGTGGACTTCCTCCTCAAGGTTCACCCGCCCGAAGACAACCAGCCGTTCGACATGTACTTCTACTACTACGCCACCCAGGTGGCGCACTTCCGCGAGGGCGAGGAGTGGGCGAAGCAGTGGAACCCGAAGATGCGGGACATGCTCGTCGGCAAGCAGGTGAAGGACAAGACCAAGCCGGCCGTGGACGGCAGTTGGGACAAAGACACCACCTGGATTGGCGACTCGTGCGGGCGGTTGGGCACCACCGCCATGGCCGTGCTGACGCTCGAAGTGTACTACCGCCACCTGCCGCTGTACAACCGCGGCACCGGCGGGCTGAACGAACTCGACCGCAAGTAAGGCGACTGGCGAGCGGCGCGACGTGAGTCCGCCGGTGTGGTCTCAAC
>JANNVG010001372.1:0-2626 GCA_031414395.1 Fimbriiglobus sp. | reverse complement strand
CCCGGTCGGAGGCCGCGCGGGGCGGTTGGTGGACGCGCGGCCCGCCCCCCCACCGCCCGCGCCCCTGTTGGGCGGGCCGAGCGGGTCCGCAGGACCGCGAGCCCCGCCGTGAATCCCGCCGGCGGGTTGGCGGCGGGGCTTGTCTCGCTGACGCTCGCCGGCGGCCCGCCCTACACCGGACGACGCACCATCGCCGCCAGCACCACGCCGGCCAGCGGCAGGATGCCGACGGCCAACCCGACCAGCGACCACTTCACCCGCCGTCGGCCGCGCTCGTCCGCCAGCTCCTCGAACGTGCGGAAGTCGACATCGAACACCGGAGCACACCCACGCCGGGCGAGCTGATCGTTGGCGTCTGCGAGCGACGACATCGAGTGCGGACAGGTACTCGGTCCAGTCAGGTCGAACATGTGATACCGCCCCTGCCGGTCCTGGCTGACCAGCCAATCCCCCGACATCGTCACCCGGTCCACGTCGTCCCACTCCGTTCGCATCAACTGCCCGTTGAGTTGGACCCAGCCACGAGGCGGGGTACACATCACGAGGGCCGGGTATGGGCTGACCAGTTCGGTCGGCGGGTTCGGTCCGCGTGAGCGGTCTTTCGCCAGCGCGTAGGGCGACTTGATGCGGACCACATCCGACGCAGGCGTGTCGGGTGGCACGGACATGCTGCCTGTTCCCCCCGGCGGACAGGGAAACAAAAGCAGAAGCAGCGTGGCAATTGGCCCGGTCATGTGCAGTGCTCCCGCGGGGTCATCCGTGCAACGCCCGCCGGGCGGCGGGTGTTGGCGTAAGTCGTGGTCGAGCAGGTCCGGAACGGACCGCGAGGCCCGACGCCCGACCACCCGGTCACTGCGTTCCCGGTTCCAAAGGCGGTTGGCTGTCGGGCCTCACGTCCCCTGCGGGGACTGTTCGACCACGACCTACACGATCTCCTTGATCGCCTCGCCGTCATCCACCAGCGGCACGGGGCGGCCGGAGTGGTCCTTGAACGTCTGCTTCGGGTCGATGTCCATCACCTTGTACACGGTGGCCAGCACGTCGGCCGGGGAAAGCGCCCGCTCGACCGGGTACTCGGCCCTCGCGCTCGTGCGGCCCACCACCACCCCGCCCTTCACCCCCCCGCCGGCCAGCAGCACCGAGAACGCCCCGCCCCAGTGGTCGCGGCCCGGAATCGGGATGCCCGGCTGACCCGTGTTGATCTTCGGCGTGCGGCCGAACTCGCCCGCCACCATCACCAGCGTCGTGTCCAGCAAGCCGCGGTCGCTCAGGTCGTCGAGCAGCGCGCTCACCGCCCGGTCCACGACCGGCACCCGCATGGCGTGCGCCTTCTCGATGTTGGAGTGGTCGTCCCAGTGCGGCATGTCCACCGTCACGAACGTGACGCCCGCCTCCACCAGCCGGCGGGCCATCATGGTGTACTTGGCCGTCGCCGACCGCCCGTAGCGGTCCGCCGCCTTCGGGTCTTCCTTGTCGAAGTCGAACGCGGCACGGGCCGACCCGCCGAGGATCAAATCAATCGCCTTCTGCTGGTGTTCGTCCATCAGCGCCGCCGTGCCGGACGTGTCCAGATCCCGCCGCAGGGTGTCGAGCTGCTTCAGCAAGCTGGTGCGCTCCGAGAGCGTCTCGGCGGTGGTGCCCTTCAGCCCGCTCAGCCACTTCGGGGTCCGCACCGGGCGGGCGTCGGTCGGGCCGAGGTACTGCTCCTCGCGGTTCACGTCGAACGGGTTGCACCCCGCCCCCAGGTACGCCGCCCCCATGTAGCCGGGGAACAGGTAGATGGTCTGCGCCGACGGCAGCCCCACATACGCCGGCAGGCCGGGGGCGTTTGATCCCTTCACCTTCGCCACCACCGACCCGACAGACGGGGACTTCTGCGCCTTGTTCGCGGTCGTCGCCCCGAACCGGCCGGTGGTCATCCAGTGGCCGGCGGCGAAGTGGTCGCCGGTGCCGTGGTTGACTGATCGCAGGAGGGCCACCTGGTCGAACCGCTTGGCGGTTTCCGGCATGAGTTCGGAGACGAACACGCCGGGGGTGCGGGTCTTGCTCACGCCGAACGGCCCGCGGTACTCGACCGGCGCGTCCGGCTTCGGGTCGTAGGTCTCGAGCTGACTCGGCCCGCCGTCGAGCCAGATGAGGATGACCGACTTCTTCTTCGCGGTGGGAGTGTTGGCACGAGCGCGGAGCAGGTCGGGCAGCATCAACCCGCCCACGCCGAGGGCACCGACTTTCAGCGCGGCCCGGCGGCTGACACCGGCACAGTTGCGAGAGGCGGGGCCGGAAGTGACAGTGAGCATGGGACGTGCCAGGCGGGGAGGGAGGGTCGGCGGACTGTTGAAGGTACCCGAAGTGGAGATCCGACGCCAGAGGTTCGGGGGCAATCGGGTATGCCACGGGAAGTCGGCGGAGAGTATCCCCCACCCGGACGGCTTCGCCGTCCGACCTCCCCCGCACGGGGGGAGGTGGGGGTTGTTGCGTTCCCCCACGGTCACTGTCACGAGAAGCCACCGACCCCCACCTCCCCCCGTGCGGGAGAGGTCGCCGGAGTTCACGCCGTGAACCCGGCGGGTGGGGGTACGGCCGACTTCCAGCGGCACACCCGAGCAATCAGGGCTACTCAGAGATC
>JANNVG010001371.1:0-6065 GCA_031414395.1 Fimbriiglobus sp. | reverse complement strand
TCAGAGACCCGGCCGCGATGCCCCGCCGCGTTCCAGCACGGCGGGGCGTCGCGGCCGGCTGATCGTGTGCGTGACCGTAACCGATATTCCGAACAGTGGTTGCGGTCGCCGGCCGCTCGACCCGCCCTACAAGAAGTCTGCCTACCCCGTGTACGGCTGGAACAACTCCGTCGTGAAGTAGCGCTCCATGCGATCCGGGAACACCGTCACCACCTGCATGGCCGCGTCGCCCCGCATTCTCAGCACTTCGCACGCGGCGGCGTAGTTCAGCCCGCTGCTCGGGCCGACGGGGAAGCCGAGCTTCATCAGCCGCCGCGTGGTCGCCATCGCCAACTCGTCCGGCACGTCGATGGTGAGCAACCCCGGCAGGCGGTCTTCGTGAAAGATGGTCGAGATGCGGTCCACCACACCGGGGATGCGAGCGCTGAAGCTGCAACACTCCACGTCACCATCGCCGTACAGGTTCACCGGCCGGGCGTGGACCGGCACCACCGGACAGCCGACATCCCGGCAGCCCATGAACAAGCCCACCAGCGTGCCGCCGGTGCCCACACCACTCACGACCGCATCGACCCGCCCGCCGGGGATCACGTCCACGATCTCGCGGGCGGTGGTGAAGCGGTGGGCGTCGGCGTTGTCGTCGTTGGCGAACTGCCGCGGCAGGAAGGCGCCGTGTTCGGCGGCGAGTCGTTCGGTCTCAGCAATCGCCCCGCGGATGCCGGCCGCCTTCGGCGTGGACGTCACCTCCCCGCCATACGCCTTGATGATGAGCACCCGCTCGCTGCTCACGCCTTCGGGCATCACGGCAATGAACTTCAACCCCATCTGCGCGCACGCCAGCGCCAGGGCGATGCTGGTGGACCCGCTCGACGCTTCCGCGACCAAGCTGCCGCACGACACCTTCCCGCCACGCCACGCCTTTTCGAGGATGAAGCGTGCGATGCGGTCCTTGGTGGAGCCGGACGGGTTGAAGAACTCCAGCTTGCACCAGACCGGGGGCAAGGCGGTGTCGAGCTGCACCGGCACGAGCGGCGTGGGGGCGACGCGGTTCAGGTAACGATGACAACCGGGCAGGTCGGACATGGGTTATTCGTCGGAGGCCCGAAGGGCCGCCCTCCCTCAGCCCAGGGGCGTTGCCCTGGGGCACTTGGTGCAATGGTTCCGCGGTCTCAATCCCACACGTACCGCTCGTCCCACTCGACCCCGTCGCGCCGGAGCAACCGGCGGTACTCGTCCTGGAACGTATTGTCGCGGTGGTGCTCGTCCTGTCGGTCGATGTACTCGATCACCTCTCCGGCTTCCGAAGCACTGACGGAGAACGCGCCATACCTCGCCTGCCAGTGGAAGTGGACGAGGGCCGCCCCTTTGGTCTTGAGCCATTTCGAGGAGGACGTTTTCACGTTCTCGACCACTTGGGCCTGCGTCCGGGTGCGGGACAACGCGAATAACATGTGGACGTGATCGGCCACTCCGCCCACCCGCAGCGATGGGCAGCCGTCGTTGTTCAACACCACCGACAGGTATGGGAACAGTTCGGCCCGCACTTCGGGCGTGAGGAGCGGTTCACGGTTCTTGGTGCTGAAGACCAGATGCACCAGCACGCGGGAGATGGATTGCGGCATGGGGGTGTACCCAGGTGTCCCAGGGCGGTGTTGACCAGGGCGGTGTTGACCCAGGGCGTTGCCCTGGGCTGAGGGAGGGCCTTCGGCCCTCAGTCGGTTCCACGGATCGTTTCCCAGGCCGTTGGCCTGGGCTAAGGAAGCACGGCCCTTCGGGCCTTTTCGTACGCCCCGACACGTCACCGCATCCAACTAGGGCCGAAGGCCCGCCCTCCCTCAGCCCAGGGCACCGCCCTGGGTCTCGATCCGGGTCATGCGGCGAGTCACACCTTCTTCTTGAAGTATTCGAGGGTCCGCTTCAGGCCTTCTTCGCGGTCCACTTTGGGTTCCCACCCGAGCAGCGTGCGGGCCAGGGTGATGTCCGGCTTCCGCTGCTTCGGGTCGTCCGGCGGCATCGGGCGGAACACGATCTGGCTCGTGCTGCCGGTCATCCGCAGGATTTCATCCGCGAACTGGCGGATGGTGATCTCGGCCGGGTTGCCGATGTTCACCGGCATGTGGTAGTTGCTGTTCAGCAGGCGGTAGATGCCGTCCACCAGGTCGGTCACGTAGCAGAAGCTGCGAGTCTGCTGGCCTTCGCCGTACACGGTGAGCGGCTCCCCCCGCATCGCCTGCCCGACGAAGTTGGGCAGCACACGCCCGTCGTCGAGGCGCATCCGCGGTCCGTAGGTGTTGAAAATGCGCACGATGTGCGTGTCGATGCCGTGCTCGCGGTGGTACGCCATGGTCATCGCCTCGGCGAACCGCTTGGCCTCGTCGTACATGCTCCGCTCGCCCACCGGGTTCACGTTCCCCCAGTAGTCCTCCGTCTGCGGGTGAATGATCGGGTCGCCGTACACCTCCGAGGTGCTGGCCAGCAGGAACCGCGCGTGGTGCGCCTTGGCGATGCCCAGCGCCACCCACGTGCCGAGCGACCCGACCTTGAGCGTCTGGATGCTGCTCTTCACGTAGTCCACCGGGCTGGCCGGGCTGGCGAAGTGCATCACGTTGTCCACCAGCCCGTCGACGTGCAGCGGCTCGCTGGCGTTATGCACGATCAGTTTGAACTTCGGGTTGCCCCGCAGGTGGGCGACGTTCGCCGGCCGGCCGGTGATGAAGTTGTCCACGCACACCACCTCGTGCCCTTCGGCCAGCAGCCGGTCGCACAGGTGGGATCCCAGGAAGCCGGCCCCGCCGGTGATGAGTGTGCGCACGACGTTCTCCGCGAAGGATGGATGATGAAGGGGTAGGACAAGCGAGCGGGGCGGGCAACCTCGCCCTTGTTCGCCGGCGGCGGGCGACGGATACTGCTGACATGCACCCCACACCCACGGCCCCCCTCCGTGATGCGGCCCGCGGGCAGCGGAACCTGGACGCCCTGAACGCGGCCGTCGGCGGCGAGCGGTTCGCCGAACTCCTCCCGCACCTCACCCGGCTGCTGGCGAGATCGCCCGATGCCGACCTCGCGCTCAGCCACGCCGAGCGTGTGATCGGCACCCCGCATGGCGCGGCGCAGCTTCCCGCACTCCTGGCCAACTCCGCCCGCGGGCTGGACGGCCTGCTCCAGTTGCTCGCCGTGTCGCAGTTCTTCGCCGACACGTTCGTCACCTACCCGGAGGCGTTCGAGTTGCTCCGCGCCGCCCCCCGCCGGAACCCGAGTACCGACGAACTGACCGCCGAACTGAAGGCCATCACCGACGCCTGCCCGGACGACGCGAGTACGCTCCTCGCCTTCCGACGCTTCCGCCAACTGCACATGCTCCGGATCGGGGCGAACGACATCCTGCGGGATCGTGCCTTAGAGGAAGTGACCCGCGAACTGGCCCGCGTGGCCGATTCGTCCATCAAGATCGCGCTCGCCACCGCGATGAAAGCGGTGGGCAAGCGGTTCGGCTCGCCGACGGCGGGGGGCGTGCCGGCCCGCGTCGCCGGGTTCGCGTTCGGCAAGCTGGGCGGCGACGAGTTGAACTACTCGTCCGACATCGACCTGATGTTCGTGTACGACCGCGACGGCGAGACCAACAAGAAGAGCGGGGCGATCACCAACGCCGAATACTACAGCCGCGTGGTGGCCGAGGTGGTGCGGCTGCTGTCCAGCGTGACCGACCGCGGGTTCGCGTACCGCGTGGACTTGCGACTACGGCCCGAAGGGAACGCCGGCCCGCTCGCGCGGTCGCTCGATTCCACCGTCAGCTACTACGACCTCCGCGGGCGGACGTGGGAGCGGCAGGCGCTCATCAAGCTCCGCCCGGTGGCCGGCGACCGCGACCTCCGCAAGGAGGTGATGGCGGCCATCGAGCCGTTCGTCTACCGCAAGTATTTCAGCTTCTCCGAGATCAACGAGGTCAAAGCACTCAAGCGGAAGATGGAGCAGCACGCCACCCGCAGCGGCATCGACGACACCGACGTGAAGACCGGCCGCGGGGGCATCCGCGACGTCGAGTACACGGTGCAGTTCCTGCAACTGCTGAACGGCGGCGACCTGCAAGCGGTGCGGCAGCGGAACACCCTGCTGGCGCTGGACGCGTTGGAGATCGCCGGCTGCCTGAACCCGCAGGAGACGTACCTGCTGTCGGATGCGTACCGCTTCCTCCGCCGCACCGAACACCGCCTGCAACTGCTCTTCGACCAGCAGACGCACAAGCTGCCGACCGGCGTGGACGACCTGCGGACGCTGGCCAAGCGGATGGGCTATCAATTCAGGGATCAGGGGACGGGAGACAGGAATCAGGAGGGAACGGGACACGACCTGACTCCCGACTCCCGACTCCTGACCGCTCAGAAGCGGTCGCCGCTGGACGAGTCGCCCGAGCCGACGCTCGACACGCGACAGTTGCTCATCGACCCGCTCGACCTGTTCCTGAAGGACTTCCACGACAAGACGGCCACCAACCGGGCCATCCTCGATCACCTGTTGCACCAGACGTTCGCCAACGACGGCGGCGGGAGCGAACCGGAGAGCGACCTGATCCTGGACCCCGACGCCGACGACGCGGCGGTGCGGGCGGTGCTGTCGAAGTACCCGTTCCGCGACGTGAAGGCGGCGTTCCACAACCTGAACCGGCTGGCACAAGAGGCGGTGCCGTTCCTGTCGCACCGGCGGTGTCGGCACTTCCTGGCCAGCATCGCCGCGCCGCTGTTGCGGGCCGTCGCCGACACACCCGACCCGGACGGCACGCTGAACGACCTGGAGCGGGTGACGGCCAGCCTCGGGGCGAAGGCGGTGCTGTACGAGTTGTTCAGCGTCAACCCGCCCAGTCTGAAGCTGTACGTGGACATTTGCGCGAGCAGCCCGTACCTGTCGGGCATCCTGACGAACAACCCCGGCATGATCGACGAACTGCTCGACAGCCTGGCGCTCGACCAGCCGCGTGCGGGTGCGGAGGTGAAGGCGGAGTTGGCCGAGTTGCTCCGCGGGGCCATCGACATCGACCCCATCCTGCACAGCTTTCAAGACAAAGAACTGCTCCGCATCGGCGTGCAAGACCTGCTCGGCAAGACCGACATCCGCACCACCACGGCCGAACTGAGCGACGTGGCCGACGCCCTGCTGAACGCCGTGTTCGACCTGACCGAGCCGGGCGTGCGGGCGAAGTTGGGCGACCCCGGCGGCACCTACGCCGTGCTCGGGTTGGGCAAGCTCGGCGGGCGTGAGATTAGCTACCACTCGGACCTGGACGTGGTCCTGGTGTACGCCGGCGAGGGGAACGACGCCCAGCACTACTACACCACGCTGGCGCAGAAGGCGAGCACGCTGGCCAGCCGACCGGGGCCGCTCGGCAAGCTGTACGAAGTGGACATGCGGCTGCGGCCGACCGGCAAGTCGGGCAGCTTGGCCCTGTCGCTCGACGAGTTCGAGCGGTACTTCGGCTGCACGGCCCAGGTGTGGGAGCGGCTGGCGCTCACGCGCGCACGGGTGGTGCGGGGCGACGGCGACTTCGCCGGCAGGCTGATGGCGTGCGTGCGGGAGGCGGTGGCGGGGAAGGCCGACGGCGTGGCGACGGCGGAGGTGGCGGCCATGCGGGCGAAGCTGGAAGGGGCGGCCAATCCGCGGAGCCTGAAGCGGGGTCGCGGCGGGCTGGCCGACGTGGAGTTCGCCGTTCAGTTGTTGCAACTGCGGCACGGCCGCACGCACCCGGACGTACTGAACGCGAACGTGTGGGACGCGCTCGACGCACTCGCCGCGGCCGGGTTGCTAGGTGAAGAGGATGCGACCGCGTTACGAGACGGGTACTCGTTCCTGCGGTTCGTCGAGGCACGCTTGCGGATCGTGACCGACCGCCCGCTGACCGAGATCCCCGAAGCGACCGATGATTTAGCAAAGCTGGCCCGCCGCACCGGGTTCGCGTCGGCCGAAGCATTCTTGCACGAGTTAGCCGCGAAGCGAGCTGCCGTGCGGAAGGCCTATGAGGGTGTGCTGGGGTAGGCAGGGAGACTCAGAGGTCGGGGTTGCGTAGGGTGGGTCTG
>JANNVG010001370.1:0-6891 GCA_031414395.1 Fimbriiglobus sp. | reverse complement strand
GCCTGCGGCTCGCCGACTCTACCCCTGGCTAACATCGGCCGCCACTCCGCGGCGGGTGGTTCGCTCGACATCGTCCATCCTACTCATTGTCACGCCACCACTGCCTTGATCACTTCGCCGTGAACGTCAGTCAGTCGCATGTCGCGTCCGCCGAAGCGGAACGTCAGCTTGGTGTGATCGACCCCGAGCAGGTGCAGCATGGTGGCGTGCAGGTCGTGCATCTCCACGCGGCCGTCGGCCACCTTGTACCCGAACTCGTCGGTGCTGCCGTAGCTGACGCCGCCTTTCGCCCCACCGCCCGCCATCCACACCGTGAACCCGAACGGGTTGTGGTCGCGGCCGTCGCCCCCTTGCGCGAACGGCGTGCGGCCGAACTCCCCGCCCCAAACCACCAGCGTTGAATCGAGTAGTCCCTTCGCCTTCAAATCCGTCAGCAACCCGGCGATGGGCTGATCGACCGCGCGGGCGTTGTCCTCGTGCCCCTTCTTCAGCCCGTGGTGCTGGTCCCAGCGGTCGTGCCCGTTGATGGACGGGCAGGTCAACTCGACGAACCGCACGCCCTTCTCCACCAGCCGGCGGGCGAGCAGGCATTGCGTGCCGAAGCTGACCGTGTGCGGGTATTTGCTGTCCAGGCCGTACAGCGCCTTCGTGGCGTCGCTCTCCTTGCTGAAGTCGGCCACTTCGGGCACCACCGTTTGCATCCGGAACGCCGTCTCGTAGTTGGCGATGGCGGCTTCCACCTGATCGTCCGCTCGCGGAGCGAGCAGAGCACTTTGCGTGTCCAACTTCCGCATCAAGTCCAGCTTCGCCGACTGGCGGGCCGGCTCCTTCTCCAGCGGCAGCACATACGCCAGCGGGTTCTTGCCCGCCTTCAGCACGCTCCCCTGGTGGGCGGCCGGCAGGAACCCGCTGTTGAAGTTGTCCAGCCCGCCGGGGGGGATCAGCCCGCCGTTCAGGATGACGAACGTGGGCAGGTCCTTGTTGCCGGTGCCCAGGCCGTAGCTCGTCCACGCCCCCCAGCTCGGTCGCCCCTGCACGCCCGCCCCGGTGTGCAGGAAGTAGTTCGCGCTCGTGTGCTCGCTGAACTTGGACGTGAGCGACTTCACGAACGCCAAGTCGTCCACACACTTGGCCACGTGCGGGAACAGGTCGCTCACCCACGCCCCGCACTCGCCGTGCTTGGCGAACTTCCACGGGCTGGCCATCACCTTGCCGACGTTGGCGAACTGCGTCGGCTCCACCTTCCCCAGCACCTTGACCGGGTCTTGCCCGTTGAACTTGTCCAGCGCCGGCTTGTAGTCGAACGTGTCCACCTGGCTCGGCCCGCCGTCCATGTACAGGAAGATGACGGCCTTCGCGGTGGCCTTGTGGTGCAACTTCGCCAGCACGCCGTCGGCCCGCGCCTGGTCGGTCAACAACGACGCCAGCGCCACGCCACCGAACCCGGCGGCCGAGCGGAACAGCCAGTCACGACGAGAGAGCATGGGTAACTCCGGAAGAGATTTCTGCCACGGATTGGCGCGGATCAAGACGGATCGGAGGAAGACACTTCAATCGGCACCAACACTGCTGCTGCTGTCTTGATCCCTGCCTTCATCCGTGTTCCTCCGTGGCAAAATCTCCTACTTCACGAACACGAATTCCTTCACGTTGAACAGCGTGTGGGCCAGCTCGCCCCACGCCTTCGCGTCCTGCTCTTTGCCGCTCACGAACTCGGCACACGTCTTCGTTTCTTCCGCCGACGGCCGCCGGCCGAACGCGCTCAGGTACATCCGCTCGACCCGCTCGGCGGTGGTGCCCTTGTCGGCCAGCACCTTCGTCGCCCACCGCTCGGCCAGCTCGTGCGTCAGCGGGTCGTTCAACAGGATGAGCGCCTGCGCCGGCACGTTCGACACCTGCCGCCGGCCGACGGTGCTGAACGGAATCGGCGTGTCGAACGCCAGCAGGAACGGCGACAGGAAGTTCCGCCGCACGCCCATGTAGATGCTCCGCCGGCCGTCGCCGTCGATCGGCCCGCTGCCCGGCTTGCCGCGGCCGTCGAGGAACGGCGTCAGGTGAATCAGCACGCCGGGGCCGAACATCTTCGCGTCGAGCCGCCCGCTCACGCTCAGCATGGCGTCGCGGATGGCCTCGCCTTCGAGCCGCTTCAGGCGGAACTTGTGCAACAGGCTGTTCGTCGGGTCGAGCTTGTCCGCTTCGGGTGAACCGACCGACGACTGGCGGTAGGTGTCGGTGAGGACGAGCGTGCGGATGAGCCTCTTGAGGCTCCACCCCATCCCCGCTCCCTCGCGGTCGCGGCTCGTCGGGCTGACGAAGTCATTCGCAAGGAAGTCGAGCAACTCCGGGTGCGTCGGCACTTCGCCCAGCACGCCGAAGTTGTCGGTGCTGGCCACCAGCCCGCGGCCGAACAGGTGGTGCCACACGCGGTTCACGGCCACGCGGGGCACGAACGGGTTCGTCTTCGGGTCGGTCCACTGCTCGGCCAACTCCAACCGCCCGCCACCGGTCTTGTGCTTCAGCCCGGCCGGGCCATGGAGGGCTTCGAGCGAGCGGGGCGGCACCGCCGGCCCCGGCGTCCGCGGGTTGCCCCGCACGAACACCGGCGACTCGACCCCCGGCCCGTCCCACATGCCGACCGTCAGGCGCGATTCCCACACGGCGTTCTTCGCCAGCTCCCGCTCGCCGTCGGCCACCTGCTTCGCCACGGTGATCGCGGTCTTCACGTCCTTCGGGTCAGTCGGCACCCACTCGCCGCCCGTCGCACGGGGGAGCGGCGGGGCCGACTCGTCGCTCTGCACCACCATTGCCACGGCGAACGGCGTTTTCGGGTCGGCCGTCAACTCCACGTGCATCCGCAGGCCGACGTACCCGCTCACGTCGTGCGTCACCCAGCGGTACTGGTCTTCCCCTTTCACGGACAGGAGCAACGAGCCGTGCAGCGGGCCGGCGATCACGGCCTGTTGACCGACCGCCGCGAACGCCTGCCCCCCGCCCCGCACGAGGTAGTGAAGCTTTTTCTTTTCCAGCACGAAACTCGGCGTGCGGATGCTGAACCCGGCCCGCGTGGCCTTGCCCAGCGCGCCGGCGTCGTGGCCGGTACCGGGGGCCAGCTTCTGCTTCGCCCAGAACGTGTCGAACACGGCGGCGGTGTACGGCTCGGCGTAGAGCGAGATCTGGGTGCCCTTCACCCACGGGAAGGTGAACCCGGCCGGGCGTGGCCCACTCCCGAACGACACGTCGTCCGGCAGCCACTCGCCCGGCTTGAGCGCGGCGTAGTCGATCACCACAGCCGCGTTCCCCAGTCCGGTCAGGTCGTTCGGCTTCGGGGTGCGATCCGCACGGTTGACGGGCGGCAGCCCGCCGACCGCGGCATCGGCGTCCGCCCGCAGCTTGGCCAACTCCTTCGCCACCTCGCGGTTCTGCTTCCACCCGTCGATGCGAATCTGCCGGTACGTGCTGCCTTCGAGCAGGCCGAACAGGGCGTAGTAGTCCTTCGTGCCGATGGCGTCGAACTTGTGGTCGTGGCAGCGGGCGCACGCTACCGTCAGGCCGAGGAAAGTCTTCGTCGCCACGTCGATGCGGTTGTCGAAGCGGTCGGCCTGATCCATCCGGACGTCCACCGGCGAATGCACCTCCTCGCCCAGGTGCCAGAAGAAGCTGCCGACGGCGCTCTCGTTCGTGCCGGTCTTCGGGTCGATCCGCGGGTCGGGCAGGGTGTCGCCGGCGAGTTGTTCGAGGATGAAGCGGTGGTACGGCACGTCGGCGTTCAGCGCGCGGATGACGTAATCGCGGTACTGGTGCGCGTTCGGGATTTCCGGCTCGAACTCGTGCCCGCGGGTCTCGGCGTAGCGGGCGAGGTCGAGCCAGTGGCGTGCCCACCGCTCGCCGAATGCGGGTGAAGCGAGCAGGCGGTCCACCACCTTCTCGAAAGCGTCCTTCGCGGGGTCGCTCTCGAACGCGGCGATCTCGGCGGGCGTCGGCGGCAGCCCGGTCAGGGTGAACGTGACCCGGCGGAGGAGCGTGAGCTTGTCGGCCG
This sequence comes from Fimbriiglobus sp., assembly GCA_031414395.1. GTDB lineage: Bacteria > Planctomycetota > Planctomycetia > Gemmatales > Gemmataceae > JALHQU01. Next base: position 2,855 of record JANNVG010001370.1, on the reverse strand, counting down.
CGGGCGACGGCTTCAACCCGGCCTTCTCCAACCGGGCCAGGATGAACGCATCGACCGGCTTGGTGCTTTCAACTTGGAACCTGGAACTTGGAACCTGGAACTGCCCGATGGGTTTCCACGCCCAGTGTGCGGCCTTCCGCTTGGCCAGGTCGAAGTCGTCCTTCTTGGCCACGGTCGCGGTGTCGTTCGGCCACGGGGCGCCGTCCTTCACCCACGCTTCGAGTGCGGCAATCGCGTCGGCCGAAAGCTTGCCCACCGGCGGCATGAGCAGGTCTTTGTTCGCGTACTTCACCGCCTCGACGAGCTTGCTCTTGGCGATGTCGCCGGGCACCACCGCCGGCCCGGTGTCGCCGCCGTCGAGCAGGTGCTTCCGCCCGTCCACCCTCAGCCCGCCCTTCACCTTGTTGCTCTCGGCCGAGTGGCACTTGTAGCAGTGTTCGACGAGCAACGGCCGGATCGTCTTTTCGAACCGCTCGGTCTGCTCGGCGGTCGGGTCGGCGGCCACGGCGATGCACACCACGAATGGCACGAGGAGCAGCGAGCGTGCGAACGGCATGAAGTGACTCCGGCGGGGGAGTTTAGTGTACCCGATGGGGGCGGTCGGGGCCAACGGAACCGCGCCGGATGGGAGACCGGCCGCGCTCGTCGCAGGCCGGCGGCGGTCACGCGGGTCGCATCCGCACCCCGTCCCACGTCACCACCTTCGGCGTGCTCACGAACCGCCCGGTGCCGATGCTGGCGTTCACGAACAGCGTGTCGGGCGATTCCACCACGCCGGCCGCCTCGTGGATGTGCCCGAACAGGTGCAACTTGGGCTTCAGCACCGTTACCCGGGCGAGCAGGTCGGCACACCCGGCCGGGTCGCCGCGGCGGGTGTGGTCGAGGACGCCGGCCGGCGGGCCGTGGGTGATGAGCACGTCGGTGTCTTCGGGGATGATCGCCCACTTGGCGGCCAACTCCGGGCCGCGGTCCAGGTTGAAGGCCCAGTCGAAGAACCGCGGCTGCCACGGGCTGCCCCACACCTTCAGCCCGGCGATCTCGGTGCCGCTGTCTTGCAGGTAGGTGGCGTGGCGGATGCGGCGCTGGGCGTCGGCCGGGTCGCGCTCGAAGTGGAAGTCGTGGTTCCCGCAGATGACCACTTTGTGCGGGTGCGGGAGTGTACTCAGCCAGTAGTCGAAGTCGGACACGTCGGCCGGCTGGCCGTGGTTGGACAGGTCGCCGGCGAACAACAAAACGTCGCCGGGCGGCACGGCCAGATCGCGGTGCCGCCCGTGCGTGTCGCTGATGCAGACGAGGGTGAGCATGGGCCGCCGCGTCATTGTAGCCGGCCTCTGTGAGGCCGGTTGGAACCGGGGTCACAGACCCCGGCTACAGCACGGAGTGCGGGTGAGGGTCGGCGGGTCACTTGTCCTTGCGGTCGGTCACGTCGGCGCCGGCGTCTTCCACCACCTTCTCGAAGCGGTCGGCGTACGCCTTCATGGCACTCTTCGCCCGCATCGGGCCGAAGATGCCCTGCCACCACGGGTTGCCCCACTCGAGCACCAGCTTCTGCTCGCCCTCGTCCGCCTCGGACACCTTGGCGTCGCACTTGCAGTAGGCGACGAAGATGCCGAACATGATGCTCATGAACAGCGACCCCTTGCGGACTACCATGCGGGTGTCCTTCTCCTCGTCGATGGCGAACCCTTCCTTCTTGGCGGTGGCGGCCAGGGCGTCCATCACCTGATCGGTGGTGCCCTTGATGTACATGACGATTTGCGGCACGAGTGAGCCTCGGATACGGGTGGGGAACGGGAGCGACCGTAGCGAACGATTTACGGGGCGCCGAACCGACCGGACAGCGGGCGGCCCTGAAATCTCAGTTAACGATTGCAGTGTCCGACGAACGGCACGGCGGGCGGGGCGGTGAGAGCGCCGTACAGTTCCGGCCGCCGCCAGTTCACCCGGTCCACCTCGTACTCGCCGGGGATGTTCACCACCTTTTTCTGCCGGGCGGCGGCGGGGTCCAGGGTGGCGTAGAGGATGTCGTCGCCGGCGTGATCGGCCGTCGCCAGCGGGGTGCCCGACGGGTGGTGAATGGAACTCCGGCCGATGTACGTGAACCCGCTCTCGGTGCCCACGCGGTTGCACGCGGCGAAATAGACGGCGTTCTCCAGCGCCCGCGCTGGCGGCATCACCCGCGCGGTGGTCATCGCCTTCTCCGCCCAGTTGGTCGGCAGCACGATCAGGTCGGCGCCCAGCAGGGCGAGCACCCGTGGGAACTCCGGGAAGCCGCCGTCGAAGCACACGCCCACGCCCACCTTCAGCCCGTCCAGGTCGAACACCTCAATCGGGCCGGGGCCGGGGTCGGTGAACCTGTCGGCGCCGACGCACGGCAGGTGCGTCTTGCGGTAGCAGCCGACCAGCCCGGCCGGGCCGACCACCGCGGCCGAGTTGTACAACTTGTCGCCTGCCACCTCCATCAGGCCGAACACGCACCACACGCCGCGGGCGGCGCACGCCTCGGCCACAGCGGTCGTGGCCGGGCCGGGCACGGTCTCGGACGCGGCGAGGACTGCCGCCCGCGAGTCGAACCCGTACCCGCTGAGCACGCACTCGGGGAACACGATCAGGGTGGCCCCGGCGTCGGCGGCGGTGTGCAGTTTGGCCAGCACCATCGCCAGGTTGCCGGCGGTGTCGGCCAGGGTGCAGTCGGTCTGCACGACGGCCAGGGCGGTGGGGGGCATGGGGCCTCCGGGTTAAGTGGTCCACGCGCTGCGCGAGTGGGTTGAGTCAGACCACTCGCGGAGCGAGTGGACCACAAAATAGCGTGGTACTTCTTCAGCAGGTCGCGGGACTTGGGCAACAGTTGGCCG
>JANNVG010001369.1:0-6546 GCA_031414395.1 Fimbriiglobus sp. | reverse complement strand
CGCGAGGGAGCGGGTGACTGAACCCCCGCTCCCTCGCGGTCGCGGCTCGTGTTCGGAGGCTTAGCCCGTGCCCCCCGCCCGCACCCTCATCCGCCGCCGCGCCCTGCGGTTGGTGCAACACCCCGACCACCCGCTGTACCTGTTCACCCTCACGGCGGGGGAACTGGCCAGCATCGCCGACGTGTCGCGCGTCTCCCGCGACGACACCGGCAAGCTGATCGGCTACCAGCGGCCGGAGGTGAAGCGGCACGTGAACGACATCGTCACGTACCTGAACTCCGACGCCGTGCTGTTCCCCAACCCGATCATCCTCGCCCTGTCGTCGCGGGTGGACTTCACCCGCAGTCGCGGGCCGGACGTGGACGACGGGTTGGGGGCGGCGGGCATCCTGGAGATCCCCGTGCCGCGGGCCGGCGAGAAGAAGCCGGCGTGGATCGTGGACGGCCAGCAGCGGGCGCTCGCCCTGGCCAAGTGCCGCCGCACCGACCTGCCGGTGCCGGTGAACGGGTTCGTGGCCGACGAGATCGAGATGCAGCGGGACCAGTTCCTGCGGGTGAACAACACCCGCCCGCTGCCCGCCGGCCTGATCACCGAACTGCTGCCCGAGGTGAACACCTCCCTGCCCGCCCGCCTGGCCGCCCGCCTGGCCGCCCGCAAGGTGCCGGCCGCCATCTGCGACTGGCTGAACCGCACCCCGCACTCGCCCTTCTTCGGCCTCATCCGCCGCTCGTCCGATGCGAAGAAGGCGGCGGCGGTGGTGGCCGACGCCTCGCTCGTGAAGGTGATCGAGGAGAGCCTGAGCAGCGCGAGCGGGTGCCTGTTCCCGTACCGCAACATCGCCACCGGCGAGACGGACGCGGACGGCATCACCACCCTGCTGGTGACGTACTGGGGCGGGGTGAAGAGGGTGTTCGCCGACGCCTGGGGCCGGCCGCCCGCGCACAGCCGGCTGATGCACGGGGCCGGCCTCCGCGCGATGGGCCGGCTGATGGACCGGGTCATGGCCGGCATCCACCCGCGGGACCCGAAGGCGGCGGCGGCGGTCGAGCGGGAGCTGCGGCTGATCGCCCCGCTGTGCCGCTGGACGGCCGGCGAGTGGGAGGGGCTGAACGACCTGCCGTGGAACGAGGTGCAGAACACCACCCGGCACATCCGGGTACTCTCGAACCACCTGATCCGCGCGTACATGCAGGCGAAGGGGATGGGCGGATGAGGTTCTTCTTCCCCGACGCGCACGAGTTGGTCGATCCGAACTACCGCTTCGACCGCCGCCACGACCCGCCCCGCGGGGTCGGCCAGCAGGACGGCAAGTACGCGCACGAGTTGCTCGACCCGGCCCCGTACGACGGCATCCTGCTGTCGCGGGCGATCATCCAGGGGAGGGGGTCGGACGCCGACGGCAAGTTCCGCGACGCGAAGTACAAACTGAGCGAGCAGCACCGGCTGTATCGCGTCGGCGCGCGGGAGTTCTTCCGTGCGGGGCGTCGGCCGTTACTGTTCATGGGCGACTGCGGGGCGTTCTCGTACCGCGGCGAACGCGACCCGCCGTACACCGTCGACGGGGTGGTGGGCTACTACGCCGCGTGCCGGGTCGATTGGGGCGTGTCGGTCGATCACGTCATCCTCGGGTACGCCGCCGAGCTGGACCGCGGGCTGTTCGGCGCGGACGGCGTGCCGGCCGACTGGGTGCGGCGGCAAGACATCACCCTGACGCTCGCGGCCGAGTTCCTGAAGCGGGCGAAGGGGGAGCGGTTCGAGCCGGTCGGGGCGGCCCAGGGGTGGAGTCCGAAGAGTTACGCCGACTGCGTGGCGGCCCTGCAACAGATGGGGTTTCGGCGGATCGCGCTCGGCGGGATGGTGCCGCTGAAATCGGCCGAGGTGCTGGAGGTGCTGGAGGGGGTGTCCGAGGTGCAGCACCCCGACACGCACCTTCACCTGCTCGGCCTGAACCGCATGGACCACGTCGAAGCGTTCCGGGGTTATGGCGTGACGAGCGTGGACAGCACCAGCCCGCTGACGCAGGCGTTCAAGGACGACCGGGATAACTACTACACCCCGGACCGCACCTACACCGCCGTCCGCATCCGCATCGCCGACCCGAAAACGACGCGGGAGTTGAAGGTGTTGATGGCCGACGGCCGGCTGTCGCAGACGGACGCGCTGAAACTCGAAGGCGAGGCGTGGCGGGCGGTACTGGGGTACGCCGAGCGGACGGTGTCGCTGGACGACGCGGTGGAAGCGGTGTGCCGATATGAAGAGCCGTTCGACACCGGTGTGCCGAACGCCGCCTGCTACCGCGAGACGCTCGCCGCCCGCCCGTGGGAGGCGTGCGGGTGCGCGATCTGCCAGGCACTCGGCATCCACGTGGTGCTCTTCCGCGGGGCCGAGCGGAACCGCCGCCGCGGCTTCCACAACCTGTACGTGACGCACCGGCGGTTGCGGCAGGAGTTGGCTACACCTCGACCATCGCCGGTTCCGGGCGATTGATGGTGATCAACTCCTCGAACCAGGGCAACCCGGCTCGTCGATTGCGGGCGATGCGTGTCAGGTCCTCGACCACAAGTCGCCGGCCGGCCGCGGTATCCAACCCGCCGTCCTTCCAACCGGCCGTCCAGAAGCCCTTCTCTTGATTCGTAAGTAGGACGGCGGTGCGGTTCGCCACCTGTGTCGGGTCGGTCAACTCGACCTCCCCCCACTCGTAGGCTTTGGCGAGTGATTCGGTGAGGTACATGGTGAGGCACACGACGCCGACTTTGGTGAGCAGTGTCGATTCCGCGGCCCACAACCCTGTCCAACTCGACTTGACCGTGTTCCAGACGGCGTAGAAGAATTGATCTTCCCCACGGAAAGTGGACAGCGAGTTAGCGGTTGTCCGGGTTCTCAGTCGGCTCGAACTCGTCCGGGGTCATGTACTCCAGAGTCGAGTGCCGTCGGACACGGTTGTAGAACACCTCGATGTATTCAAAGATCGACGCCTTCGCCTCCTCTCGGGTGGCATACTTCTCGCCGTGAACCAGTTCCACCTTCAGCCGACCGAACGTACTCTCGACCACCGCGTTGTCCCAGCACTGGCCCGCCCCGCTCATGCTCCCCACCAGCTCCGACCGCTTCAACTCCGACTGGTCGTGCTCGCTCGCATACTGACTGCCGCGGTCCGAGTGGGCGATCAGGCCCGCCACCTTCCCACGTCGACCCACGGCCATCGCCAACGCATCCACCACCAGCCGGCTGGTCATCGTCGCGTCCATCGCCCAGCCGACGATCCGCCGCGAGAACAGATCCACCACGAGGGCCGGAAACAGCCACCCCTCCTGGGTCGGGATGTCCGTCAGATCCATGACCCACTGCTCGTTCGGCTTCGACGCCGTGAACTCGCGGTCGAGCACGTTCGGCGACACGGGCAGGCGATGCTTCGAGTCCGTGGTGCGAACGGAGCCTCGCGTCGTCTTCGCTCGAATCCCAGCCTGTTTCATCACCCCCGCCACCGTGTTCTCACAGCACGCCACCCCACGCGCGTTCGACTCGCGGGCCATCCGCGGACTGCCGTAGGTGTTCATGCGTGGCTCGGCATGGATGGCCCGAATCGTGTCCGCCGAGTGGCGGTCGAGCCACCCCCCGGCCGAGACGGATCAACTGGGCTAAACCCGCCAGCTCCTGAATTATTACACCCCCCACCAGAACCGCCCGCGTTCCCGACACTTCGTGCGTTTTTGCCACCGATTTCAGCCCAAAATGTCCGCTCGTCGTCGCCGGATTGCATCGGCCGGTACGGGCCGGAACGAGCCACCCGTCGGTGGCACCGAGCAGGCCCCCTACCAGACCGAGGTCTGTCGTGAGCAGCACTCCTTATTCCTACGGCGGGTACAAAGTGACGGTGGCCTCGGACGGGGCCATCAAGGTCAAATCCGGGGACATGCTCAGCCACTACAGCATGGCCATCTACCACGACTTCAAGCAGATGGACACCCGGTTCGGCCGCAAGGTGAGCGGCGGGGCGGTGAAGACCTTCGCCGACCTCCCGGCGGACATCAACAAGATCACCGCCGGGGAGACCCTGTACGACATCAAGACCCACGCGGGGAACGGCGGCGGTGGCGGGGGTAAAAGGGAGCAGTACACCCCCGCCCAACTGAAGGCGTTCGCACTCATCGACCAGTTCGACGCGCGGACCGGCCCGACGACGTTCAAGCAGTTCCTTCGCCCGCAGGTGGCCAACGAGTTGAGGGCCCGTGTCAAAGACCCGCACCAGATCGGGCAGGACGGGGCGGGCGTGTGCGGGCCGACCGCCCTGCTGTTCAACCTCGCCCAGGACGACCCGGTCGGTTACGTTCAGTTGGTCACCGATCTGTACGAGTACGGCCGGGGCACGGCGGCCAAGCTGACCGTCAACCCGACCCGGCAGTTCGTCGCCTACGTTCCGTCGGCCAATGTCCGCCACGCGGCCGACTGGATTCCCGAAGGCAGCATGAGGAACGCGAACGACTGGTTCAACTTATACCCGAAGCTGGGGGAATCGTTCGGCCCGTCCTTCCCGTGGACCATCGCCGAGTGGTTCAAGGAGGCCGGGTACAGCCAGAGCGAGTGGGGCGGGCTTGACATGCCGGGCATGGAAACCCGCGTGCAGTGGATGACCAAGCTGGGGTACATGATCTCGCAGGGGTGGCGGGTGGTGTTGCTCATCAACCACGGACTGGAGCAGATGTCGCCGGCGTTCTACAGCCGCCTCTATCCCGACCACTACGTCGGGATGATTCAAGCCCCGGTGTTCACCCCGGCCGGCGACCCGACCAACCTGGGCGACGACCTGATGAGCCTGACCATCTTCTCGCACCGCCGGGAGTACGACGTGGGCACCAAGTCCTACGGCACCCCGCGACCGCAGCCGCTGACGGTGCGCGAGGTCATGCGGTATGTGTTCAGCTACTCGGCCGGGCGGTACTGACCGGCGAGCCGAGCGGCGGGCGGTGTCCGTTGGGAGCGGGGTCATAAAATGCCCGCTTCCCACTGGTGCCGTGAATGCCGGTCGCCGAGCCAATCGCCGTCGTCGGGTACGCCGTCCGCTTCCCCGGTAGCGGCCCCGACCCCGACCACTTCTGGCGGAACGTGGCCAGTGCCACCGACTGTTCGCGTGAGGTGCCGCCCGGCCGGTGGGTGCTGCCGCCCGAGCGGTGCCTCGACTCTCGCATCCCGCACCCCGACTCGGTGCCGCACGCCCGCGGGTACTTCCTCGACCCGTTCACCCCCGACCTGACCGGGCTGAACGTCTCCGCCGCGCTGGTGGAACAGCTCGACCCGCTCTTCCACCTCGTGCTCGATGTCGGCGGGCGGGCGTGGCGAACGGCGAACACCGCGACCACCGACCGGCGGAAAGCCGGCGTCATCCTCGGCAACATCTGCCTGCCGACCGAGAAGGCGAACGCCCTGGCGCGACAAGTCTTTTCTGTAGCCGGGGTCTGTGTCCCCCGGCACGAATGCGGGGGCACATAACCCGGCTACAGCAAGAGCGGGCCGGTCGCCGTTCACCCCCTCAACCGCTACGTCGCCGGACTTCCCGCCGGGCTGCTGGCGAAGGCGCTCGGCCTCGGCGGTGGTTCGTTCACCCTGGATGCGGCGTGCGCGTCCAGCTTGTATGCGGTGAAGCTGGCTTGCGACGAGTTGCAGAGCGGGCGGGCCGACGTGATGCTCGCCGGCGGGGTGAACCGGGCCGACAGCCAGTACACGTCGATGGGGTTCGCGCAGTTGCGGGCGCTGTCGCCGAGCGGCCGGTGTTCGCCGTTCGACGCGAAGTCCGACGGCCTGATGGTGGGCGAAGGGGCGGGCGTCTTCGTGCTGAAGCGGCTGACCGACGCCGAGCGGGACGGCGACACCATCCACGGCGTGCTGGCCGGGTGGGGGCTGAGCAACGACGTGGCCGGCAACCTGCTCGCCCCGGCGAAGGAGGGGCAAGTGCGGGCGATGCGGGCCGCGTACACGATGGCCGGGTGGGACACGAACACCGTGGACCTGATCGAGTGCCACGCGACCGGCACACCCGTCGGCGATGTCGTCGAGTTCGACAGCCTACGCGAACTGTGGGGCACGGCGACCGGGCGGGCGGTCATCGGCAGCGTGAAATCGACGGTCGGACACCTGCTGACGGGGGCCGGTGCCGCGGCGCTGGCCAAGGTGCTGCTGGCGATCAAGCACCGAACGTTACCGCCGCAGGCCAACTTCACACAACCGAACGCGGCACTGAAGTACGCCGACGGCCCGCTTCGGGTGCTGAGCAAGGCCGAACCGTGGGTGACGACCGCCCCCCGGCGAGCGGCCGTGAGCGGGTTCGGGTTCGGCGGGGTGAACGCGCACCTGCTGGTGGAGGAGTACAGAACAAATAGCACCCCCCACCCGGTTGCTTCGCAACCGACCTCCCCCGCGAGGGGGGAGGTGGAGCGGGTCGCGGTGGTGGGGCTGGCGGCGCGAGTCGGCCCGTGGGAGACGACCGACGAACTGCGGGCGTTCGCTCTCGGCGGCGGCACACGTCACGACGCCGTAGCGAAGCACAACGGC
>JANNVG010001368.1:0-2227 GCA_031414395.1 Fimbriiglobus sp. | reverse complement strand
TCAGCGTCGACGTCGTCGAGCGGCACCGCCCGGGTGACCAAGCCGATCTCGGCGGCCTCCGTGCCGCTCAACTCGATTCCCTCCATCAAGAGCTCCTTGGCCTTGCGCCAGCCGACCATCCTCGGCAGGCGCTGGGTTCCTCCCCAGCCGCAGATCATGCCGAGCGTCACCTCGGGTTGGCTGAAGCGAGCGGTCTCAGATGCAATCACGAAATCGCAGGCGTGGAGGTTCTCGAAGCCGCCGCCGACCGCGCCACCCTTGGCGACCCCGATGACCGGCTTCTCCATGGTTTCGATCATCCGGAACAGGTCGTGTCCGAGTTGGATGATCTCCTTGAACTCGATGGGGGAGAACTTCCAGTCCGACCGCGCCTCTCCGAAGACCACCGCTCCCATGTGGAAGCCAACGCCACCGGCCGTGATGACGATGACGGAAACGTCCGGATCGTTGTTGGCGTCGATCAGTGCCGCCCTCATCTCGTTGAGGACGGCCAGCGTCATGCCGTATTGCGGGGCGTTGTTCTTAGTAATGGTCGCGACGCCATTCGACTTCTCATAGAGAATCGCCGCGAGATTCATCTCGAGTCCTCAGAGGGTTTCGAAGAGTTCCGAGGCGATGTTCATGGCGTAGATGTCGGCGTTTCCGGCGTTGACGAAACCGGGGAACGCTCCGGTGGTGCCACCGGCCACGATCGGGTCGCCGGATGTCTTGGCTGATGCGACTCCGGCTGCAGTCTCGTTGCCGGCCGTGCCGAACTGGTTGAGGAACAACTGGGTTCCTGCTGCGTCCAGAACGGCGGCGTAGCCATCGGAGCCGCCCGCGTTCGCGAACGTCGGGAACGCACCGTAGGTGGAACCGGCGAGGAGCACGCCGCCATCTTTGGAGACCGCGACCCCGGCAACGTCCTCGTCCTGCGGAGTCCCGAATTGGCGGATCCATGACAGGGCGCCCGTCGTGGTGTCCATCTGTGCCGCGAAGGCGTCGGCACCACCGGCGTTCACGGAGGCCGGGAAGATGCCGCCCGTGTACCCGCCGGTGAACAGGTTGCCTTCCTTGGACACCGCCACGCCGAGGAGATGGTCGAAGCTGGCGGTGCCGAACTGTTGCAGCCACTGCTGAACGCCGTCTTTGTCGTACTCCGCCACCACGGCGTCGACGTCGCCTCCGTTGACGAACGTCGGATAATCACCCCGGGTTTCGCCGCTCACGAATACCTCACCGGTACGCGACACCGCGACACCGGTCATCTCGTCGTAGTCGGGGGTACCGAATTGTTGAACCCATTTCTGTGTGCCACCGGACGTGAACCGCACCAGGAACCCGTCGGTACTCCCCGCGTTCACGAACGTGTCGAACGAACCCGTCGTGAAACCTGTGACGTACACCTTTCCGTCCTTGGAGACCGCGACGCCCCGCACAGTGTCGTTACCGGCCGTGCCGAACTGGCGCACCCACAACACGTGACCGCTGGGGCTCAACTTGGCAAGGAACGCATCGGACCCCCCGAGGGCCACGTTCTTGGCGAACGTACCGGTGGTCGAACCGACCACATAGATCGAACCGCACGGGGCAACCGCAACACCCCCGACGTAATCACGACCAGTCGTACCGAACTGCTTGATCCATCGGGTCTTGCCCGACGAACTGAGCTTGGCGACCACAGCATCGCTCTGGGACACCTTCTTGTTCTTCGGGAACACTCCCTGGGTGTGGCCGCCCACGATCGTGTCGCCGCACGACGACACGGTCACTCCGCCGACACCATCGAACCATGAGGTGCCGAGCTGGGTGGTCCACGGGTTCGAAGCGGCAGTGGCGAGACCGGGAGAGACCAGCGCGCTGGCTCCCAGCACCGCCAAGGTGATGATCGCAGGCAGATTGCTGAATACGCGACACCAGTTCATGATCGTTGTCCTCTGGAAATGAGATTCGTTGGAAGGAGTTCTGAGTGTGTGCGGTCAAGCTCCGCCGCCACTGAACGACGCGACTGAAAGAGGCATTTACCGAGAAGTGCCGCTCCTTGTTTTGCGTCGAGTGAGGTTCGCCGGTTCCCCCGTATTGGCCGATGCGCCGTTTGGGGTCTTGGTCCGAGATGTCACCCGGAGAGACGACTTTTCCAGAGGGCACCTTGGACGCTTCATCCTTGCCTGGCCTCGGATGTTTGAGATGTTCCTCGGGCCTATTACGGACGCAAAGCCTTGGAATACAAAGGGTATTTCGGGCGTGA
>JANNVG010001367.1:0-4028 GCA_031414395.1 Fimbriiglobus sp. | reverse complement strand
TTGGAGGAGGCGGTCGGTCGGGTCGGTGGAGTCGTTCATGACTCGGGTCTCGGGATGCGGCAGGGGGCCGCCATCATCCCCGACCCGGCTCACTGGCGGAAGTCGAACCGATGGGTAGGATTCGATTCGCCGGACGCCTTACGGCTGACGACGGTGCTCCAGTGCCAGGTGAACACCCTCGGGTATCCGCCGGCGGCCCTGTTCGGGTTCTGCGTGGCACTGGGGCTGGGAACGTGTCCGCGGCGGTGAAGGGGGCGGTGCGGGCGGCCAACGGGTCGGCGGTCGCGGACGGGGTGTCGGGTTATCACCTGACGTTGGGGGTGTCGGGCGCGTGTGCGGGGCTGGGGATCGCGGTCCCGGACGAGACGTGGGCGGAGACGGGCGGGTGGTCGGTCGGGCGGATGGGCGAGTGGTTGGTGGGACTGGCCCGAGGTGCGAACCTGAAGCGGTATCAGAAGGCCACCCGTGGGCCGAAGAATCCGAAGCCACCCCGGACCCGATTCCCCACGGCCGAGCACGTCGCCACCTCACGGTTGCTCGACGGTGAACAATCGTGAGGGGTGGAGAGGGATGGTTGAGAACGACAGGTAGCCCGTCGGAAGGCACAAGAATGAGCCGCTACGGTGTTGGTGTTGACGATTCCGTGCGACCTTTTCCCAACTCTCCCTGGAGCCTGAACCCCAACGTATCTCCGCCCGTCGGCTGATGATGTGAGAATACAGGAAGCGTGGGCGAAGGGAGAACCACGGAATGACGTGGTAGTTCGCCACTCGCTCACGCTACCGGCAAACGCAGACTTCAGGAACGTCGCGTGTCGCGGCGGGTGTGCAGACAACTGACCGGCACAGGGCAGGAGGGCAGTAGGCCGAGCAACTTTCGTTGCACCTCTTCCGTCGGTCGCAAACCAGCCCGGTCGTCAGCGATGGACTCGTCGTCTCGATTGTCAGAGAATTCACTCTCGATTTCGGTGCTGGAAAAGTAAGGGGAATAGAACTCCACTTGGGTGTTCATGACGTTTGCTCCTCGGAATTGCCTCTGAAAGGTTCCCATTTCTCCCCTGCATTTTGCATGCCCCTGAGGGCGAAAGCGGTCCGCACCTGGCGATTTCATGAGTCCACGGCAGACGAAGTTCGCTCGGACGGGCTGTGCTGGTCTGCCGACTGCTTGCCGTCACGCACCACCGCTCCCATTTCCACAACCACTCGATGCTCGCCGCCGGTGTCCTCGATTGGAATTGAAGTGGCATCCGCTAACGACCCGGCCAGAGTCACCCTCACCACCCCGCGGTTCACCCGCTCCGGGTTCCGTACTTCCACCACATAGACCGTTTTACCCAACCGGTAGCGGACGGTGAACTTGTCCCAGGTTGCCGGGATACATGGGTCAAAATGTAGTCTATTCATTTGACGGCATATTCCGAGTAAATCTTCCAACCCGACCCGGTACAGCCACCCGCTCGACCCGGTGTACCACGTCCACCCGCCGCGGCCGACGTGAGGCGGGCACGAGTACACGTCACCCGCCAACACGTACGGCTCGCCCTTGTACACGTCCGGGGCGGTGCGGATCGGGTTGAGCAGATCGAACGCGGCGTGCGCGTCGTCGCCGTGGCCGAGCATGGCCAACGCCTTCACCGTCCAGGTGGCGGCGTGCGTGTACTGCCCGCCGTTCTCCCGCACGCCTGGCAGGTAGCCCTTGATGTACCCCGGCCGCAGCGGGCCGTCGTCGAACGGCGGGTCGAACAGCAGCAACAGCCGGTCCGGCCGGCGGACGAGCAGGTGCGAGACGGCGTCCATGGCGGCCGCCGCCCGCTCCGGGTCACCGCCGGCGATTACCGCCCACGACTGGGCGATGCTGTCGATTCGGCACTCGCCGTTCTCCTTCGAACCGAGCGGGGTGCCGTCGTCGAAGTAGGCCCGGCGGTACCACTCGCCGTCCCAGCCGTTCGCCTCGACCGCTACCCGTAGCCTCGCCACTCGGTCCCGGCACGCCCGCGCGTAGTCCGCTTCGCCCCGCCGGTCGGCGACCGCCGCGAAGCGGGTGAGGACGAACACCTGGAACCACGCCAGCCACACGCTCTCGCCCTGGCCCGCCGCCCCGACGGTGTTCATGCCGTCGTTCCAGTCGCCCCCGCCCATGAGCGGCAGGCCGTGCGCCCCCTGCCGGTCGCCGTGGTCGAGCGCCAGCCGGCAGTGGTCGAACAGGGTGGCCGTGCGGCCGGTCACGCCGGGCACACCCATCACCGCGTGCTCCCCCTCCTTCCGCACCGGGAAGTCGAGGAACGGGGCGTGTTCGTCGAGAACGGCGGCGTCGCCGGTCACCTCCACGTAGTGGCAGGCGGCGAACGGCAGCCAGAGGAAGTCGTCGGAGTAGTCGGTGCGCACCCCGCTCCCGCTCGGCTCATGCCACAGTGCTGCACGTCCCCTTCGTGGAACTGTCGGGCGGCGGCGCGGAGCAGGTGGGCGCGGGCCTCGGCCGGGCGGGCGTGCAGCAGCGCGCACACGTCCTGCAACTGGTCGCGGAACCCCCACGCCCCGCCGCTCTGGTAGAAGGCCGACCGCCCCCACACCCGGCACGAGAGCGTTTGGTACAGCAGCCAGCGGTTCATGAGCAGGTCGAACGCCGGGTCGGGCGTGCTCACCTGGACCGCCTCGCACACCTCGTTCCACTGGGTGGTGACCGCCGCCAGTGCGCCCTGCGAGTGGGTGTACCGGCGGGTGGTGCGGCGGGCGGTCTCCTCATCCGTCGCCTGACCGAGTACGCACACGATGGTCCGCTCCTCGCCGGCCGCCAGGGTGACGGTGCCCCGCAGGGCGGCACACGGGTCCAACCCCGGCCCGACGGTGCCGGACAGCCCGACCCGGCCGAACGACGCCGGGGCCGCCATGGTGCCGTTCCGACCCAGGAATTCGGCGCGGTCGCCGGTCGCGGTTCGCGGGCGGAGGGAAGTGTCGGCGAACGCCACCCGCCCCCTGAAGTCGGGGTGGTACGGGTTGTAGGCGAACACCGCACCGGTGTTGGGGTCGATGTGGGTGATGATGTGCGGGGCGGTGGCCTCGCGGGTGGTGCCGAGCACCCATTCGGCGTAGTAGACCACCCCCAGCCGGCGGGTGCGGCGGCCGGCGTTCTTCACCCGCAGCACCGACACCTTCACCGCGTCCTCGGTCGGCACGAACACGGTCAACTCGTGTTCCAGGTCGCCGACCGAGCGGAAGAAGCGGGTGTACCCGCACCCGTGCCGCACCAGCGCCGGCCCTCCGCACGGCAGCGGGGTGGCGCTCCACACGGCCCCCGTGTCCTCGTCTTGCAGGTACACCACGTCGCCGGGCGGGTCGCCCACCGGGTCGTTGCTCCACGGCGTCAGCCGGTTCGACTGGCTGTTCCCGGCCCACACCATCCCCCCGCCGGAGTCGGTGACGATCATCCCGCCGCCGGGGTTAGAAATCACATTCGCCCACGGCAGCGGCGGCACCCTGGTGGCGCGGACGACGTACTCCCGGCCGTCCGGGGTGAACCCGCCGTACCCGTTGTCGAAGGTGAGCTGACCGGTCGGCGGGGCGGTGATGGCGTGCGGGGTGCGGGTGGGCGGTTTCGGCCGGCCGGCCGGCCAGCGGGCGGGCGGCGCGGCGGCGTCGGCTTGTGACGCCAGCGGGCCGCCGCGGTCGTCGAGCACCACCCGCGCCGCCGTCAGCAGCAGGGTCCGTTCGGGGTCGGCCATCTGCCACCCCTTGCGCACGAACACCCCGGCCGGGCGGTCGAGGCCCTCCCCGCGGCCGGCCGCCCGCACCGCTTCAATCGTCTCGGTGTGCAGTTGATCCAGATACCCGCCGGCGTTCTCCAGCAGCACCACCAGATCGACCGCCAGCCGCTTCCCCTGCCAGAAGGCGTGCGCCTGCAACACCCGCCGCACCAGGGGCAGCCCGCCGGGGCCGTGCACCCGCACCACCAGAATCGGCAAGTCGCCGGAGATGCCGAACGCCCACAACCCGCTCTGCCCGAGGCGGTTGGCGGCGAGCACGTCGGCCGGG
>JANNVG010001366.1:0-6191 GCA_031414395.1 Fimbriiglobus sp. | reverse complement strand
GGGCGCCGACGCCGTGTTGACGGCCGCCGCCAAGAAACTGCTGGGCGAGAAGTGTTGTTCCCCTGGAACCGGGAACGCAGTCACGGGGTGAGCCTGAACTCACCCGGTCACTGCGTTCCCGGTTCCACACTCACCGTTTGTCCCCGAACAGGTACCGCCGCGCCTGGGTCATTTGGTCGTCGTCCCACTTCACGATCCGCCCCCCCACCAGCTTCAGCACCTCTTTCGTCACCTGCTCGCACGTCATCGCCTCCAGGTGCCCGCACGCCGCCAGCACCACCGACACCCCCTGAGCCTGCAAGTCGTCCGGCCACTGGCTTCTCAGGCTGACCACCGTGTCGCCGTCCCCGCGGTTCACCTTGCACAGCACGCACCCGAACTCGACGCCCGCCGGCAGTTTCGCCGTGCGGTCCTTCGCCATCGCCTCCCGCACCTCCGGCGACAGCGAGTGGATGAACGCCACCTGCGTCTTCGGCAGCGTGAAGCCGGGCAGCTTCGCCCACCCGGACCCGGCGAACGGGGCGCCCACCGCGACCACCTTCGTCACGCCCGCGTCGGGGAACGTCTCGACGAACCGCCGGGCCACCAGCCCGCCGGCCGAGTGCCCGACCAGCACGACCTCCTTGTACCCCGCCGCCTGGATCGCCGCGACGCCCTCCCGCAGCCCACTGCTGTACGCCACTTCGTCCACGCTGCGGGTTTGGGCGTAGCTGAAGCCGTACACGTCGGCGTCGTCGGCCAGGGCCTTCACCAGCCGCCCGCCCTTCACCTGCCACTCGTGGGCCTCCGGCTTTTCCGCCCGGTCCGGATGGAGCAAGCGCGGCAGCAGGCCGTGCAGCAGCACCACCGCCCGGTCGTGCTTGGCCTTCAGGCGGGTGTCGCCTTCGACGACCAGCACGGCGGGGTCGATGCCCCAGAAGAGTGTGGGCAGGTTCACACTCGGGGCGAGGGCGGCGGTGAACGCAATGGCGACGAAAGCGGTGTGCATGGCGCGGTGTACCTCGACGGAGACTGATTCTATCGGCAAATGGGTTCCGACGGGTTCGGCCGGTCTGCCCGATTCGGGCGGGGTGGGGGAGCGGCGGGGGCGGGGAAATCGAGTCGGGGATTTGGGCGGACGGGGGCGGGTGGTCGATCCAACCCGTTACGCGCGACCGCAGGAGGCACACCGATGAGCTTGCTCCCGGACTGGATGATCGAACGCGACGTGAAAATCGAGCCGTTCGCCCCGCAACAGCACCGCCCCGGCGTCATCTCCTACGGCGTGACCAGCTACGGGTACGACGTGCGGGTCGGCCGCAACTTCAAGGTGTTCACCAACGTGTACGGCAGCACGGTGGACCCGAAGAAGTTCGACCCGAAGAGCTTCGTGGACATCGAGGCCGACGAGTGCGTCATCCCGCCGAACAGCTTCGCCCTCGCTGAGACGGTGGAGTACATCGAAGTGCCACGGGACATGCTGGTTGTGTGTATCGGGAAAAGCACGTATGCCCGTTGTGGTATCATCGTAAATGTGACACCCTTGGAGCCGGAGTGGCGGGGCCGCGTGACCATCGAGATCAGCAACACCACCCCGCTGCCGGCCAAGATCTACGCCAACGAGGGCATCGCCCAGATGATGTTCTTCCGCGGCGAGGGGGTGTGCCGCACCAGTTACGCCGACAAGAAGGGCAAGTACCAGGATCAGAAAGGGCTGACCCTGCCGTTCGTAGCGGGTGTGCCGGATGCGCCACCTGTGGCGCCCCCGCCGAAAGCGCCCAAAGCGCCCGCGCCGGGCAAGCCCAAGAAGAAGTAATCCGCCGGCGAGTACACCACCGCGTCCGGCGGCGCTCCCACAATGTCCGTTGCTCCGATCCGACTCGCCACTCCCCGCTGCCGGATCGGATAGACTGTTCAGTGTGTACACCCTTGCAGTAACCCCTTGTTTCCCGACCTCGTTCCGTTCGCCCCCGCCCCCGGATTTGTCCCATGAAGATCACCCGCCGTTTCACCCGCCAAGGTCAGGACGCGTTCGCCGC
This sequence comes from Fimbriiglobus sp., assembly GCA_031414395.1. Classification (GTDB taxonomy): domain Bacteria; phylum Planctomycetota; class Planctomycetia; order Gemmatales; family Gemmataceae; genus JALHQU01. Next base: position 4,173 of record JANNVG010001366.1, on the reverse strand, counting down.
CATCGCCTTCGCCCCCCGCACGTCGAAGATCGTCAACCCGAACGGGTCGGTGGTGTTCGAGGCGAAAGACGTGAACGTGCCCGCCGGGTGGAGTCAGGTGGCGGTGGACATCCTGGCGCAGAAGTATTTCCGGCGGGCGGGCGTGGCGGTGAACACCCGCCGGGTGGCCGAGGCCGGCGTGCCCGAATGGTTGCAACGCAGCGAGCCGGTGCCGGGCAGCGAGTACGCCGGCGAGCGCGACAGCCGGCAGGTGTTCCAGCGGCTGGCCGGGTGCTGGACGTATTGGGGGTGGAAGGGCGGGTACTTCGGCACCGAACCCGACGCGCAGGCGTTCTACGACGAGACGTGCCACATGCTGGCGGCGCAGATGGCCGCCCCGAACAGCCCGCAGTGGTTCAACACCGGCCTGCACTGGGCGTACGGCATCGCGGGGCCGGCCCAGGGGCACTACTTCGTGGACCCGGCGAAGCTGTCGATGGAGAAGTCGGTCAACGCCTACGAGCGCCCACAACCACATGCGTGCCTGCCGTACCACGCCGAAGTCACGACCCCCGGCGGTCCGGTGCCCATCGGCCGAATCGTGGATGAAGGGATGATCGGCCTACCGGTGTATGACCGCTCTGGTGTCACCCGCGTCGTGGCCGTGAAGCACAACGGGGTGAAACCCGTCCACCGCGTCACGCTCGCCAACGGAAACCACATCGAGGCGACGGCCGATCACCTCGTGCTGGCGTGTGAATCGTTCGATGTCCTCGGCAACGAGTTCTGGGCAGAGGTTGGTGAACTTCAAGCTGGGATGCGTCTCGTCCAGCGGGTTCGACTCTCGAACACAACCACCGGCGCGTCGATGTCCACACCCACCTCGCGTGGTCGCGTGCAGACGGTGGCACTCTCGGAGCCGGCGGCAGTTCATCTGCGCGGTGAAATGATCGAGTCGATCGACCTGATCGGCGAGATGGATGTGTACGACATCGAGACGGAGAGTCACAACTTCCTGACCAACAACGTCGTCGTCCACAACTGCTTCATCCAGGGCGTGAGCGACGACCTGGTGAACGACGGCGGGATCATGGACCTGTGGGTCCGCGAGGCCCGCATCTTTAAATACGGGTCGGGTACGGGCTCGAATTTCAGCGCCATTCGTGGTGAAGGCGAACCGCTGTCGGGCGGCGGCAAGTCGTCCGGGCTGATGAGCTTCCTGAAGATCGGCGACCGGGCGGCCGGGGCCATCAAGAGCGGCGGGACGACGCGCAGAGCCGCGAAGATGGTCGTCCTCGACCTGGACCACCCGGACATCGAGGAGTTCGTCAACTGGAAGGTGATCGAGGAGCAGAAAGTCGCGGCGCTGGTGAGCGGGTCGCGGCTGATGAACAAGCACCTGAACGCCGTCCTCACGGCCATCCACGCGCACGCGGAGAAGGCGGACGCCTTCGACCCGGCGAAGAACGCCGCCCTCCGCAAGACGGTGCTCGACGCCCGCAGTTCGCTCATCCCGGAAAACTACGTCGCCCGCGTCCTGCAACTCGCACGCCAGGGCGTGACCGGCATCGCCGTCGAGGAGTACGACACCGACTGGACGAGCAAGGCGTACTACACGGTGAGCGGGCAGAACAGCAACAACACCGTGCGGATCACCAACGACTTCATGAAGGCGGTCGAGACCGACGCCAACTGGCACCTGTACTGGCGGACGGAGTTGGACAAGGCGACCCAGGACGGCCGGCCGGCGAAGGCGAAGAAGACGCTCAAGGCCCGCGACCTGTGGGACCAGATCGCCAACGCCGCGTGGGGGTGCGCCGACCCCGGCGTGCAGTTCGGCACCACCATCAACGAGTGGCACACGTGCCCGGAAGACGGCGACATTCGCGCGAGCAACCCGTGCTCGGAGTACCTCTTCCTCGATGACACGGCGTGCAACCTGGCGTCGCTGAACCTGACCAAGTTCTACGACACCGCCGCCGGCTTCGACATCGACAGCTACAAGCACGCCGTCCGCATCTGGACGCTGATCCTCGAAGTGTCCGTGTACATGGCCCAGTTCCCGAGCATCCCGGTGGCGCAGAAGTCGTTCGACTTCCGCACGCTGGGTCTGGGGTACGCCAACCTGGGCGCCCTGCTCATGGTGCAGGGCATCTCCTACGACTCGCCGGAAGGCCGCGCGCAGTGTGGTGCGCTCACGGGGATCATGCACGCCGGGGCGTACGCCGCCAGTGCCGAGATCGCCGGCGAGGTCGGCCCCTTCTCCCGGTACGCGGCGAACAAGGAGCACATGCTGCGGGTGGTGCGGAACCACCGCAAGGCGGCGTACAACTCGGCCCCGGCCGAGTACGAGCGGCTCACCGTCTTCCCGGTCGGCATCGACGCCCGCTACTGCCCGCCGGCCCTGCTCGCCGCCGCCCGCAGCGAGTCGGATCGCATGGTCGCGCTGGGCGAGAAGCACGGCTTCCGCAACGCCCAAGTGAGTGTGGTCGCGCCGACCGGCACCATCGGGCTGGTGATGGACTGCGACACCACCGGCATCGAACCCGACTTCGCCCTGGTGAAGTTCAAGAAGTTGGCCGGCGGCGGGTACTTCAAGATCATCAACCAGTCGGTGCCGCCCGCGCTGGCCAAGCTCGGCTACACGCCGTGGCAGATCGACGACATCGTGAAGTACAGCCGCGGCACCGCCACGCTCGCGGGCTGCCCGCACGTCAACCCGCCGGCCTTGAAGCTGAAGGGCTTCCACGACGACGCCATCCTGAAAATCGAGCAGCAACTGCCCGGCGCGTTCGAGCTGCCGTTCGTGTTCAACCGCTGGACGCTCGGCGACGACGTGCTGGAGAAGCAACTCGGCATCCCCAAGGAGGTCCACGAGGCACCCGGCTTCGACCTGCTCGCGCACCTGGGGTTCAGCAAGCAGCAGATCACGGAGGCGAACACCTACGTGTGCGGCACCATGACCATCGAAGGCGCCCCGCACCTGCGGGCGGATCACCTGCCGGTGTTCGACTGTGCCAACAAGTGCGGCAAGAACGGCAAGCGGTTCCTGACCGCCGAGAGCCACATCCGCATGATGGCCGCCGCCCAGCCGTTCATCAGCGGGGCGATCAGCAAGACGATCAACATGCCCTACGACGCGACGGTCGAAGACGTGAAGAAGGCGTACTGGCTGAGCTGGCAACTGATGACGAAGGCGAACGCCCTCTATCGAGACGGGTCGAAGCTGAGCCAGCCGCTGAACAGCGTGGCCGACTCGCCCGAAGCCGCGGTGCTCGCCGCCATCGCCGACGAGCCGGCGGTGGCAGACGCGGCGAAGCCGGACGTGGTGAGGGTGGCCGAGCGGATCACCGAGCGGATCGTCCACCGCTACCTGGCCCGCCGCCGGCGGCTGCCCGACCGCCGTGCCGGGTACACGCAGAAGGCCCGCATCGGCAACCAGAAGGTGTACATCCGCACGGGGGAATACGACGACGGCACCCTGGGCGAAATCTTCATCGACATGCACAAGGAGGGGGCCGCCTTCCGCAGCATGACGAACTGTTTCGCCATCGCTGTCAGCCTGGGGTTGCAACACGGGGTGCCGCTCGACGAGTACGTGGACGCCTTCCTGTTCACCCGCTTCGAGCCGAACGGCATCGTGCAGGGCAACCCGTACATCAAGATGTCCACCAGCATCATCGACTACATCTTCCGCGAGTTGGCCATCACGTACCTGGGTCGGCACGACCTGGCCCACGTGCTGCCCGACGACCTGCGGGGGGATGCGATGGGCGGGGACGACGAGCACTACGAAGACGAAGAGGTCATCTCCGAGCGGGAGGTGAACCCGGCCGACGACTTCCCGAAGCCGCTGATGGCCCCGCGGAGCAGCAAGCTGAAGCCGGCCGAGCAGCCGAAGACGACGACGTACTCGCCGTCGGCCAGCCGCGTGACGACCACCGCCCCGGCGGGGCTGGTGGCCCCCGCGATGATGAACGGCGGGGCGCTGACCAAGGTGGAGAAGATCCGGCAGGCGAGGCAGAAGGGGTACGAAGGCGACCCGTGCCCGAACTGCCAGCAGCTCACGCTCGTGCGCAGCGGGGCGTGCGCCAAGTGCGACACCTGCGGCGAGACCAGCGGGTGTAGCTAACGAGCCGCGACCGCGAGGGAGCGGTGGAACCGGGAACGCAGTGACCGGGTGGGTAAGTTACC
>JANNVG010001365.1:0-1519 GCA_031414395.1 Fimbriiglobus sp. | reverse complement strand
ACACGGATGAAACACGGAAAAGGCAGCACCTCATCCGTGTTTCATCCGTGCTCATCCGTGGCAAAGTATTTGTCTTCGTTCACCACCAAACCGTTCTTCACCTTCGCCTTCACTCCGTCCGCATCCAGCGCGAACAGCGGGCTGATCTCGACCGCCGCGTTGTCGGCCACGGTCGCGCCGGCCGCCGTCAGCCACCGGCAGGCCTGGGCGGTCATCGCCGCCTGCACGGGTTCGAGCGAGTCCGGCCCCTCGGCGTTCTTCAGCGGGGCGAACTCGTCTTCCCGCTTCGCCTCCACCGCCAGCCACCGCTCGGCCATCGGTAGTGCATCGAACACGAACCGCTCGAACTTGAGCGCATTCGGCTCGGCCGGGTTCACCGCCTGTCCCGTGATCGGGTTCCAGTGCGGCACCTTCTTGCGGGCCAGGTGGTACGGCAGCCGCTGACGGCCCGTTGTCACTCGCTCCAAGAACGCCACGCTGAACAGGTGAATGGCCGGGTTGCCGGCACGGAATGCGAGCAAGCCGTCGGCGGTCCGCTCCTCCGTCATCCCCTTCGGCATGTCGCTGTACTCGATGATCCCGCACCGGCCGTTGACCTCCGCCAGCACGCCCACCTTCTCTTCCGGCTGCTCCTTGAACACCACCTTACTCGACACCTCCGCTTCGGCCTGGATGTGCCGGCCGACGAACGCCGGGTCGCACACGCTCACCAGCGGGTTGTCCACCTGGAAGTAGAACACGTGCTTGATGCCGGCGTTCTTCAACCGCGAGAGGAACCCGCTGTCGTACAGGGCGGTGAGTGAGCCGCCGTGGCCGTTCGGGCTGAGGCAGAGCTTACCCGGCTTCTCCAACAGCAGCTTGCCGGTGGACAGATCGACGGCCGGCATGGTGCCCTGTTGGAACAGCCCGACTTGTTGCCCGTGCAGCCCGAAGTTACGCTCGCCGAGCAAGTACGCCTCGGTGTCGGCGTGGGTAGCCGGGCTGGTCATCACCAGCAGCGGCACCGGCTTCCCGTATCGCCGGCTCAGTGCCAGCACCTTCTCGGCGTGGATGCGAAACAGGGTCGCCCCGCTCACCGGCCCGACGGACATCAGCCCTTTCGGCACCGTCGCCCCGAGCCGCGTACCCTGCCCGCCGGCCACCACCAGCACCGCCACCTCGCCCCGCCGCAACGCCGCTTCACCGTCCGCCACCGCCGACGGGTCGGGTTGCTCGACCTTCAGCGGGCGGATCTGATCGAGTGGCGGCAGGGCGGCAGCCTTGTCGTCCCTCTGGGCGTACAGCGCCTTCAGTTCGGCGAAGTCGATGGCCCGCAGTTGCCGCTCAAACTCGCCACGCTCGGTGGGCGTGAGACGATCCCACCCGTGCAACAGGTGTTCTTGACCGTGTGTCTTCAGCGTGTCGAACAGGTCGGTCATGGGTCGTTCCTGGCGAACCCGGCCCGCAAGGGCCGGGGGTGCGGGTGACCGGCGATTTGGACCCACGGCCCGTGGGGGCCGGGTTGGCCATAAAACATAAC
>JANNVG010001364.1:0-1525 GCA_031414395.1 Fimbriiglobus sp. | reverse complement strand
AAACCGCCACCCGGCGGCTCACGCCGCTCGGCTCGCCGGGATTCGCGCCATGTTCGACGTCTCCGCCGACGAACTGTTCGACGCCATCGACCGCCTGGTGGTGGCCCTCCTCACCCGGCACGGGGTGTCCGCCCCGCCGGTGGACGCGGTCGCCCTCGCCGTGCGGGCGTACGGGTACGTCGTGCGGGAAGAAGAAGAGGACGACGAGCCGCGGCGGTACGGCGACCGCCCGAAGCCGAAGCCCCGCGGGCGCGTGCTGACCTTCCTGCCCACGCACTCCGAGACGGCCAAGAACTCCCTCGGCGCGCGGGCGTGTGCCCGGGAGTTGATCGCCGAGTTGCTGCCCGCGATCGGCATCGCGGCCGGCACGGAGAACAAGTCCGCCCAGACGCAACTGGTCGGCCTCATCGCCCCGCGGCTGGTGCTGCCCACCCGCTGGTTCGCCACCGCCGCCCGCAAGGCCAACGCCGACGTGGTGCGGCTGCACGACGACACGTTCCCCACCGTCGCCTACGAGTGGCTGTCGCTGCGGCTGCTCGATCTCGATGACCCGTGCTGTATTGCCATCGTGGACGACGGCAGCGTCAGCACCCGCCGCGGCAACTTCGCCCCATTGACGAAGAAGTTGACCGCCGCCGAAACCGCGTGCGTCGAGAAGGTGCAGGCGACCGAAGAGCCGCAGACGATTCGGGCGGACGGGTGGACGGCCCGCGGGTGGCCGATTCCGACCGGCCCTTTCAACCGAATCATTTTGCGGAGCGTGCCGGACGACCTATAATGGTCGGATGTTTACCCGCCGGCGGCCGCTCCCACCGGGCCGGCCGCCGAGTGCTTTACGGTCCCGAGTGCAGTCCCGTTACCCACGCCGGCGCGTCGAAAGAGAGGGCGGCTATGGCAGACGACCGCATCCCCATGACCCGCGAAGGGTACGAGAAGAAGAAGGCCGAGTTGGACCACCTGCAAGGGGTGGTGATGATCGAGATCACCAAGCGGGTGGCCTCGGCCCGCGACCTGGGCGACCTGAGCGAGAACGCCGAGTACCACGCCGCCCGCGAAGACCAGGGGCAGTTGCAGGCGAAGATCGACCTGCTGAAGGGCCAACTGTCCCGCGCGTACTTCGTGGACAAGGGCTCCCTGCCGAAGGGCGAGGTGGCGTTCGGCAGCCGCGTCACCGTGTTCGACGTGGACCTGGACGAGGAGGAGACGTTCGTCCTCGTCGGGTCCGGCGACGAAGACCCGGCCAAGGGTCGCATCCTCACGTCCAGCCCCATCGGCCAGGCGCTGCTCGGCAAGAAGAAGGGCGAGACGGCCGAGGTGCAGGCGCCGAAGGGCGTGCTGCGGTTCAAGGTGCTGAAGATCGAGTCGGTCAACGTCTGACGACACCGCCGGTGGAACCGGTGCGGCAGCGGTCTGGGAAGGTGTGACGTTTACCGACCGCACGGAACTGACCTACGAAACGGGTCAGGAAGGGCACGGCCTGGCCGGTGATGCCGGATTCGCCGATGTGGTCGGCTCCGATAACGTC
>JANNVG010001363.1:0-8412 GCA_031414395.1 Fimbriiglobus sp. | reverse complement strand
GGGGGCGCGGGTTGTGTTTTGGGGTTTATCCGGGGGGGGCGCCCCGCGCCCTCCCGCCCGGCGGGGGGGGGCGCCCCCCCTGGGGGGCGGGGCCGCGGGACCCCGCCCCCGGGGGGGGGGGCCAACACCCCGACCCACCAGGAACCACCCATGCGACGGATCGCCATCCTGAACCAGAAAGGCGGGGTCGGCAAGACGACCACCACCGTCAACCTGTCGGCCGCCCTGGCCGCCACCGGCCGGCGGGTGTGCGTCCTCGACCTCGACCCGCAGGCCCACGCCACCACCCACCTGGGACTCGAATCCGACGGCACCCTGCCGAGCATGTACGACGTGCTGGTGAGCAACAAGCCGCTCTCCAGTGTGCGGCGGGAAGCGGACACGAACCTGTGGCTCTGCCCGGCCGACATCAACCTGGCCGCCGCCGAGGTGGAACTGGCCGGCGTCGTCGGCCGCGAGGTGATCCTGCGTGAAGCGCTGGCGGCGGATGGTGACAACCTACCCCCCCCCGGCCCCCCCCATACAGGGTGGAAGGGGGGGGTGGGCGGCGGTGCAACTCCCCCCTTCCCTCCCAGGGAGGGGGGGCGGGGGGGGGTAGGTTCTTGCCCCCGCTTCGACTACATGCTGATGGACTGCGGCCCGTCGCTCGGCGTGCTGACACTCAACGCCCTCGCCGCCGCGGACGAAGTGTTCATCCCCCTTCAGCCGCACTTCCTGGCCCTGCACGGCTTGAGCAAACTGCTCGAAACGACCGCCCTGGTGAGTCGCCGCATCAACCCGAAGCTGAAAGTGACCGGCGTGGTCGTCTGCCTGTTCGACGGCCAGACGAAGCTGGCCCAGGAGGTGGTGAACGACCTGCGGGCGTTCCTGGACAAGTGCCGCCACCAGCCGGTGCCGTGGGCCGACGCCCGCGTGTTCGACACGAAGGTCCGCCGCAACGTGAAGCTGGCCGAGTGCCCGAGCCACGGCACGAGCATCTTCCGCTACGCCCCCACGTGCCCCGGTGCCACCGACTACGCGGCCCTGGCGAACGAGGTGGTCGGGTCGGTCCACGTCGGCGAAGAATTCCGTGAGGTGTCACAACCGGAAGCGGCGCATGTAGGGGTGTAGAATGTCGCCGGTCGGGGCAGCTCACACTCCACATACTGAGACTCGTCATGAAGAAGGGTATGGTCATCGGCTGCTCGATCGCGGGCGCAGTGCTGCTGGTAGTGGCCATGTGCGGGGGGCTGATCGCGGTGCTGATCGGTTCCGCGGTCGGCACGATTGCGGCGGCGGGCAAGCCGGCGGATGATTTCCTCACCCTGCTCGGGAACGGGGATACGAACGGTGCGTATCAGTCCGGGGCGAGCGGGCTGCATGCGGCCGAGACTCCGGAGCAGTTCGCCGCGTTCGTCAAGTCGTCGCGGCTGGACCAGTACCGCTCGTCCAACTGGAGCAAGTTCAACATCCTGAACAGCCAGGGGACGGTGGAAGGGACCGTCACCCTGAAGGACGGCTCGACCGTCCCACTCAAGGTGAACCTGGTGAACGAAGGCGGGTGGAAAGTGGTGGGGCTGGAGTTGACCGGCGGCGGGCCGAAGAAGCCCCAACCGCCGGCACCCTCTGAGGCGGAGGCGAAGAAGCTGGTGAACCGCGACCTGGGCGAGTTCCGCAAGGCGGTGGAGGGGGACGACTTCACCCGGTTGCACGCCTCCCTTCACAGCCAGTTCAAGGCGGCGAAATCCGCCGACCAGTTGCGGGAGGCGTTCAAGGCGTTCGTGGCGGAGAAGGAAGATTTGTCCGGGGTCGGCGGGGTGGAGCCGACGCTGGGTAAAGCCCCCGCCCTCGGCAGCGACGGAGTGTTGACGGTGGAGGGCGAGTACCCGTCGCGGCCGGCGCGGGTTCTGTTCCTCCTGGAGTACGCTGCGGAAGGCGGAGAGTGGAAGCTGACCCGCCTCAAGGTGAACACCAAATATCAAGACTGACCCGCCCGCACCGGCGCACCTTCTCACGGCCCTGGCGAACGAGGTGATGGGTGCGGTGGATGTCGGCCCGCCGCCGGTCGCACGTGCCATTCCGCAGGCGAATTTGAATCCGGTGGCCGTGTAGCCCGCTAAACTGCACTCCGGCAGTTCTGCCACCCCCGGAGTGCAGCGATGGCCGACAGTGACTACGACAGCCGCGACCGCCGCGACGACGACCGCCGCGACGACGACCGCCGCCGTGACGACGACCGCCCCCGCTCCCGCCGGCGGGACGACGACCCGCCGAAGAAGAAGGGCGGCGGGATGGTCATCCTGTTCGTCATTCTGGGGGCGGTGCTGCTGCTCTGCGTGCTGCCGTGCGGCGGGATCATGTGGTTCGGCATGGACACGATGAACAAGATGAACTCGGCGGGCGACGACGTGCTCACCAAGGTCGGGGCGGGCGACTACACCGGGGCCTACAACTCGATGACCCCGGCGTACAAGTCGAGGCGAACGCAGGAGCAGTTCACCGCCGACATGAAGGGGGCCAAGCTGGACAAGTATCAGGCCAAGTCGTTCAACTCCACCAACATCACTTCGGTGCAGACGAAGCACACCCTGCCCGGCACCGCCACCCTGACGGACGGTTCGACGGTGAGCGTGACGGTGACCCTCGAACAGGGGGGCAACGGGTTCCAGTTCAGCGTCGACGACATCACCGCGCCCGGCATCCCCGCCCCCGTCGGGCCGAAGTGACCCGCCCATGATCGCGCTGAGCATCAAGAACCAGCAAGAGGCCGTGCCCCTGGACTTCCAGGGGCTGAAGGCCGCCGCACGCGCGGTGCTGGAGGGCGAGGGGATCGCGTCGGCGAAGGTGGCGTTCGCGTTCATGGACGACGCCACCATCCACCTGCTGAACAAGCGGCACCTGCAGCACGACGAGCCGACGGACGTGCTCACCTTCCCGTACACCGCCCCGGACGCGAAGAAGCTGGAAGGCGACATCGCCATCGGGGCGGAGGTGGGCAAGCGGCAGGCCGAAGAGCGGGGCCACGACGTGCACGCCGAACTCTGCCTGTACGTCATCCACGGCTGCCTGCACCTGTGCGGGTACGACGACAAGAAACCGCGCGACGCCGCCGACATGCGGGTGAAGGAGCGGGAGTACCTGAGCAAGCTGGGCCTGCCCGACATTTCCGGAGAGTGAGCAGAGACGAGCCACGGATGAACACGGACGAAGGCAGGATCAGATCTGAACAAATCTTGATCTCGGCTCTGTTCTGATCGTGTCTTCGATCCGTGTTCATCCGTGGCAATTTATTGGGTCCGAAATGATCACCCAAATTCACCCCCGCGACGTGAAGGCCAAACTGGACGCCGGCGAGCCGGTCGTGCTCATCGACTGCCGCGAGCCGGAGGAGTACGCCATCTGCCGACTCGAAGGCTCCACGCTCATCCCGCTCGGCCAGCTCGCCCGCCGCGCCGACGAGGTGGAGGTGCCCGACGGGGCGGTGGTGGTGGTGTACTGTCACCACGGGGTGCGGAGCATCAGCGGGGCGTTCATGCTGGCGCACGCCGGGATAGCAAACGTGGCGTCGATGTCCGGCGGCATCGACGCCTGGAGCGTGCTGATTGATCCGACCGTGCCGCGGTATTAATGGAACCGGGAACGCAGTGACCGGGTGGGCGTTTGCGCACCCGGTCACTGCGTTCCCGGTTCCAGGTCAGACGGTCACACCACTTCCGTCTTCCCTTCGTCCGCCGCCTTCTTCGCGTTCACCTCGGCCATCGCCTTGTTGAACTGCCGCGACACCGGCACGAACAGCAGGGCCACGAGCAGCCCGGCCCCGGCGAGCATCAGGAAGTAGTTGCCCGGGTGCATGGCCGGGTACAGACCGGCGATGGGGGCGTTGATGAACCAGTTGGCGATGGCCACGGTGAGCAGCCAGCAGGCGGTGATGAACCCCTTCATGGTGGGCGGGGCGACGACGAACGCCAACTCCAGCCCGGTGACGGAGATGAGCACCTCGGCGATGGTGATGACGAAGAAGGCCAGCGCCATCCACCACACGCTCACCCGCTTGGACGGGTCGAGGTACTTGCCCGCCTCCACCGTGACGCTCGGCTTGTCCTCCGACTTGGACTCGAACTTTGGCAGTTGCTCGCCGGGCGTCCGCGTCAGCTTGTTCCCCAGCCCGGTGCGGACGACCCCGTCCGACAGTTGGATGGCCTTGCCCCCCTTGATGGTGCCCTCCAGCACCCCGTCGAACACCAGCTTGTCGCCCTCCAGCAGCGCCTTCGACTTCTCCCAGTTGATCGCCCCGTCTTCGAAGTACAGGGTCTTGCCGTCGCCGAACGTCATCTCCCCGTTCTTGAACTTGATCTTCCCGGCCGACCCCACGGCTACCTTGCTCGTCGTCAGTTTCACCCTGCTGTCAGCCGGCAGTTTCACGGTCGCCGCGTCCACCCGGAGCGTCTCGCCCTTCAGGTCCACGGTGCCGGCCGGCAGTTCGGCCGAGATGTCCGCCACCTCCTTCTGCGTGCCCGTCTTCTCGTCCTTTTCCGTCTTAGTGGCGGCGGGCAGGAGCAGTTCGACACTCCCGGCCGTCACTTTCACCGCCGGCACCGGGTCGCCCACCTGATACCCGGCGACCGCCATCACCCCCATGCACACGGCCGTCAGCAGGAAGCCGATGAGCATCTTGTGCGTCGGGGCCATGCCCTTCTTGTGCGGCTTCTTCGGCAGCACCATCTTGAGCAGGAACGACCCGCCGATCAGCCCGACGATGAAGAACGGGTTGAGCGCCTGGATGCTGTCCGGGGCCAGGTCGTACCCGAGGATGTTGCGGTTCATGTACGTCTTGGCGAAGTACACCCACGTGTACGACGACTGGTCGAACACCGCCCAGAAGAAGCTGACCAGCAGGAACAGCAGGGCCACCTGCCCGAGCACCTTCAGCTTGGCCACCGTCTGCGCCGGCGTCTCCGGCTCCTTCACCGTCTTGATCACCTCGGTGCCGTAGTACTTCTTGCCGGCGGCGAAGATGGCCAGCGCCACCACCATGAAAACGGCCGGCACCAGGAAGGCGTACAGGTAGCTGCCGGTCGTGTCGCGGATGATTGGCACCAGCAACTGCGACAGGAACGCGCCGATGTTGATGGACATGTAGAACGCCTGGAAGGCGGTCGTGCGTAACCCCTCCTGCCCCGGCCTCTGCTGGTCGTAGGTGATGCCCATGAGCGTGCTGATGTTCGGCTTGATGACGCCGGTGCCCATCGACAGCAGGCCGAGCGCGATGACCAGCAGGTACGGGTTCTCAAACCCGACCAGGAACTGGCCGAGGACGTAGGGCAGCGAAAAGCCGACGATCGTCCAGTACTTGCCCAGGAAGTTGTCCGCCACCCACCCGCCGAGCAGCGGCAGGGCGTAGCACATGCCGAGGAACAGGCTGTAGTACAGCCCGCCCTTCTCCTCCCCGAACCCGAGCTGGTCGGACAGGTAGAGCGGCAGGATGGCCCGCATGCCGTAGAAGCTGAACCGCTCGGCGAACTCGCCGGCGAACAGGAAGAAGAACCCCTTGGGGTGCGAGGTCTGTGCGGGCGGGGGGTCGAGCGGGGAGCGCGGTTCGGCGACGGACAAGGGGAAGCCCTCGGCGGAGGATGGGGGGACGAGAGGGGCGGCCGGCGGCGGTCGCGGGTGAAACGAATTTAACAGCCCGCCACACCCAACGGCACGCGGATTCCGCGCCCTACGGGCCACTTTTCCCCGGTCTGCTCGAACACAGCCCGACCTGTCGCTGCCGTCGTAGGTCGCGGTCGAACAGTCCCCGGAGGGGACGTGAGGCCCGACGGCCGGCAAACAATGGAACCGGGAACACAGTGACCGGGTGGACTCCGAGACCCCACTCACTGCGTTCGGAGTTCCAACACCGGCGGACTCACGTCGCGCCGTTCGCCGGTGTGATTCAGCACCGGCGGACTCACGTCGCGCCGTTCGCCTGCGGACGTTTCGGCTGGCTCTTCCATCGACGGTGCAACCAGAAGTATTGCTCCGGGTACCGCCGGATCATCGCCGCGAGCGAGTCGTGATACCGCTGCGTCATCAGCTTCACCGCGTTCCCCTGCGTGGCATACTCGCGGGGGTCGATCACGTCCTCGCACACGATGTGGTAGTGCCAGTTCGCCCCGGACCGCACCCGCGGCACGCCCACCACCAGCATCACCGCGTCGTACTGCAGGGCCAGCAGCGCGACCGCCTTGTGCGACGACGCCGAGCGATTGAAGAACTGAACGAACACCCCTTTGCCGCCGGCGTCCTGGTCGCCGAGCGTGGCCACCTTCCCGCCCCTTTGCAGCGTGGACACGATCCGCTCGTAGTCGGTGTTCTTGTCGAGGATGGTCTGCCCGGTCCGCTGGCGGAACTGCTTGAAGAAGCGCTCCAGGTGCGGGTTGTCGAGCGTGCGGGCGATGGCCGACGTGCGGAAGCCGATCAGCCCGAGGACGTACCCGGCCATCTCCCAGTTACCGAAGTGGGCCGTCACGATCAGCACCGGGCGGTCGTCGAGCAACGCCGTCAACACCCCCTCCCCGCCCACGAGCGAGGCGTACCGCCGCCAGTTCTCCACCCGCAGCTTCTTCGGCAGCACGGCGATCTCGACCACCAGCGTGGCGAAGTGTCGGTAACACCCCTTCACCAACCGCGTGATCTCGGCGGGTGTCTTCTCGGGGAACGCGAAGGTCAGGTTCTCGGTGGCGACCTTGCGGTGGCGCTTGTCCACGCGATACGCCACCGCCGCGAGCACATCCGCGAACCCACGGGCCACGCCGTCCGGCATCGCTTGAATGACGCACACCGTCAGCCGCACGGCGACGTACACGAGCCAATCGAGGAGGGGCTTGCGGGGTTTGTCAGCCATGCCCGGATGATACAGACGGTGAAAGGCGAAGCGAGTGCCGGCGCAACCGCTGCGAACGGCACGCTTTGCGCAGTGTGTGCGAATTCCCGAAGTGCCGTTGACAGTTCCCCCCGGAACTGCCATTATTCTCTCGAACTCTGCCTCTTCTCGTTCCGGCCCCACCGAGCAAAGGCGCAAGCCGATGTCCGGTGGGGTTTTTCCGTGCGCACTCGGTGGAATCAGCAAGTCTCACGCAGAGGCGCAGAGACGCAGAGAGGACAAGGAAAGGAATGGAGTCTGCCTTCGACCACTCTCTTCTTTTTTCTCTGCGTCTCTGCGGATCTGCGTGAGACGCTCGGGTTCACCCGCAAATGGAACTCCGCATTGACCGCCTGCTCGATCTGCTCCGCACCGACCCGGCCGGCCTGCTCGCCCGCATCGACGCCGACCCGCTGCTCGTGAAACGAACCAGCGGCGACCTGGTGCTGGCCAACGCCAGCAAGGGGCTGTTCAGCCCGACCGAGCCGCACCACCTGTTCGCCAAAGGCATCGTCTTCCGCCGCGACCCGTACCGGCTGGTGTCGCTGCCGCTGCTGAAGATTTACAACCTGGGCGAGAAGTGCGTGACCGCGGCGGACGTGGCGGGCATTGCCGACGAACTGGCCGACGGGCGGGTTCACTTCCTGCGGAAACTCGACGGCACGCTGATCCAGCGGTTCGAGGACGGCGGGCGGGTGTGGTTCACCACCCGCGGGGTGATCGAAGGGGCACGGTACATCGGCACACAGGACGAAGACGCCCCCGACCGGCTGAGCCACTTCGACTTCCTCGGCGAAGCCCGGCGGGTCGCGGCGAGCAGCTACCCGCGGTTGATGGACGTACACGGCGAGTTGGCCGGGCTGTCGCTGATGTTCGAGTTCCTTCACCCGGAAACGCGGGTCATCACCGACTACGGCGACCGGCAAGACCTGGTGCTGCTCGCCGCGTTCGACCGCGCGCGGGTGCAGTATCTGCCGCACGCGGAGTTGGTGGCGCTCGCCACGGCTCACGGGTTCACCTGCGTGGACGTGATGCCGGTGAAGGGTGAATCGCTCGCCGAGCGGATCGACGACTTGTTGACGGCATTGAAGGGGACCGACCAGGAAGGCGTGGTGCTGACGGTGGAGCACGGGATGGCCGTGACGTACCGCGCGAAGGTGAAGTCGCCCGACTACCTCCGCATCCTGAAAATGACGGTGACGTGCAACTACACCCGCACCGCCGAGATGATCGACGCCCACCCGGAGTGGACGGCGTGGGCCGACCTGGAAGCGTACCTGCAAGCGCTCGGCAGCGATCAGGTGCCCGAGGAGGTGCTCGGCTTCTACCGCGAACACTTCGATACGCACGTTCAGTATTTGGCCGACTGCCGGCGGCTGCTGGCGTGGGGATTGGCTGAGGCCGAGGGGATCCGCGTGACACTGCCCCACGGCGACGAGCGGGCACTGCGGAAGGCGTTCGCCGCGAGGGTCGTGGGCCGGCCGCTCAGCCCGTTGCTGTTCGCCGCCTTCGGCGGCAAGCTGACGCTG
>JANNVG010001362.1:0-1583 GCA_031414395.1 Fimbriiglobus sp. | reverse complement strand
CCCCCCCGCCCCCGGTTTTTTCACCCCGTGGGCCGCCCCCCCCCGGGCGCGTACCCACCACCCCCCGGCGCCCCCCCCCCACCACGTTGTCACTTCACCGTCACCGCCGTGCCGCCGGCGTCGAGCGGGGCGAGGGCGGCGTCCGCCTTGCCGAGGAGGTCTTTCAGCCCCTTCCGCAGGCCGTCTAGGTCGGTCTGGGCCTTCGCCAGGTCGTCCCCGCGGGCCTTCACCTGCACCTTCAGCGCGTCCCGCTCCTTCTCGGTCGCCGCCCGCTTGCCCTGCTCCGCCTTCAGCTCGGCGGCGGCCAGCGTGGTCTGCTCCTTCGCCGCCTTCAACTCCTTCTCCAGCTTGTCCACCCGCGCCTCGAGCGACTTGTCGGGCGGGGCGTTCGATGCGGTCTGATACGGGCTGCACCCCCACAGCACCACAATGATGCCGAGCAGGACGGGCAGAATGATGGCGGCGCGAGACATGACGGCATCCTGGGTGCGAATGTCTGGGTGGGTACAACCGGTACAACCGGCCGGCTCACGGCTCAGTTCTCCCTCTTCACTCGGCGGCAAACTCGCCCGCCAATCACCCATTTTCCCCCCGCCCGCCGACCGGCACAGCTTCCCGCCGTCGGTCCTGTCGGTCGTGCCGGGTGTGCCGATCGGCGGCGGGTACAATGCCGCCATGCCGACCGATCACGATCACCTGCGCCGTGCCCTCGCTCTGGCCGAGCGCGGTCGCGGTCACGTCGAGCCGAACCCGATGGTCGGGGCGGTGGTGACGGACGCGAGCGGCGGCGTCGTCGGTGAAGGGTGGCACGAGCGGTTCGGCGGGCCGCACGCGGAAGTGAACGCCTTCGCCCAGGCCGGCCACCGCGCCCGCGGGGGCACACTTTATGTGACGCTGGAGCCGTGTTGTCACCACGGGAAGACCCCGCCGTGTACCGACGCGGTGTCGCACAGCGGCGTGCGGCGGGTGGTGGCGGCGACGGCCGACCCGTTCCCGAAGGTGGCCGGCGGGGGAATCGGTTTGCTGCGCGCGGCGGGAGTGGTAGTCGAGGTCGGCGTGTGTGAAGCCGAAGCGCGAGAGTTGAACGCGCCGTACTTGAAGCTGCTGGCCACCGGCACGCCGTGGGTGATTGCGAAATGGGCGATGACGCTCGACGGCAAGATCGCCACCCGCACCGGCGATTCCAAATGGATCAGCAACGAGGCCAGCCGGCGGACGGTTCACGAGCTGCGGGGGCGGGTCGATGCGATCGTGGTCGGTCGCGGCACGGTGATCGCCGATGATCCGCTGCTCACTGCCCGCCCCCCAGGGGCGCGGGTGGCCGCCCGCGTGGTGCTGAGTGCGAGCGGCGATTTACCCGCGAAGTGCCAGTTGCTCGACACGGCCGGCGAGGTGCCGGTGATCGTGTACACGCAGGCGGGCAACGAGGGGAAGCTGAAGGCGTGGCGTGAGCGCGGGGCGGAGATTGTGACAATGCCAACGAGCCGCGACCGCGAGGGGGGGGGGGGTTCCCACACCGCTCCCCCGCGGTCGCGGGGCGGTTTGTGCGGCCTCGGCCCGCGGCGGGTGACGAACGTGCTGGT
>JANNVG010001361.1:0-2906 GCA_031414395.1 Fimbriiglobus sp. | reverse complement strand
GAACTTCGTGGGTCTCGGCTCGCTCCGCTCGCTCGCACCCACCCGACCCACACCACCCCATCAGCACCGCTGCACAACCCAGTCTTCCCACCCAGACCTGTTGCACACGCCCGGTTTCGTCGGTACGGTGATGGGCAGTTCCCGCCCCGCGAGCAACTCCGATGCGCTCCCGCCTGCTCCTCTCCGCCGTCGCCCTGTTCGCCCTCTTCAACATCGCCCCGGCTCAGAAACCGGACCCCAAGAAGCCGCCGCCGAAGGTGCCCTCCCCGCTGGCCGAGGCCGATCAGCGGTTGCACAAGGGCAACTACGACGAGGCCCGCGAACTGTACGCGGAACTGGCCAAGAAGGACGCCACGCTGAAGCCCGGTGCGGCCGTCGGCACCGCCGAGACGTACCGGCTGGCGGGCGAGTACTCGAAGGCGGTCGAGACGCTCGACGCGGCGGTGAAGGAGTCGCCCAAGAACGCCGACGCGCTCGCGGCACGCGGCGAGTTACTCCATGAACTCGGCAAGTGGGACGACGCCGAGAAGGACATCGACGCCGCCATCGCCGCCCAGACCGACAACGCCCGCGCGCGGTACGTGAAGGCGTGCCTGCTCCGCGAGCGGGGCAAGCTGGACGACGCCAAGCTGGCGTTCGTCTGGCTGGTGCGGTATTACAACGGCAAAGACACGTTCACCGCCCAGGAGTACCTGTACATCGGCCTCGGGGCCACCGAGTTCACCCGCTGGTCGGTCAGCCCGAAGCAGATCAGCGAACAGTCCAACCTGGTCGCCAACACCCTCCGCAAGGACGCGATCAAAGAGGACCCCACCTTCTGGCCGGTCGAGCAGATGGCCGGCGAGTTGTTCCTGGAAAAGTACAACCGGCCGGACGCCATCGACTCGTTCGACACGGCCCTGAAGATCAACCCGAAGGCGGCCGACCCGCAGATCGGCAAGGCGCACGCGGCGATGGTCAAGTTCGACCTGAAGGACGCCGACGCCTTCGCCGACCTGGCCCTGAAGCAGAACCCGAAGCACACCGCCGCCCTGCGGGTGAAGGCCGACATCCAGTTCATCGCCGGCGACTTCCCGGCCGCCAAGAAGGTGCTCGACGAGGCGAAGGCGGTCAACCCGCGGGACGCCGCCACCCTCGGCCGGCTGGCCGCCATCGCCCTCATGACGAAAGACGTGATGGGGTTCGAGGCGATTGAGAAGGACGTGGCCGGGTTCGACGCCAAGCCGGGCGTGTTTTATCACGAGTTGGCGTCCGTGCTGGACGAGCGGAAGCAGTACGCCAAGGCGGAGATGTACTACAAGCTGGCGGCGGAACTGCGGCCGATGCTGGCCGGCCCCCGCACCGGCCTGGGCATGTTGCAGATGCGGCTGGGCAACGAGGTGGAGGGCCGCAAACTGCTCGACGCGGCGTTCAAACTCGACCCGTTCAACGTCCGCGTGTCCAACACCCGCAAGGTGATGGCCCACCTGGACAAGTACAAGACCATCGAGACCGACCACTACATCCTGAAGTACGACGGCGAGACGGACCAACTGCTGGCCGACTGGCTGGCCGAGAGCATGGAGGAGATTCACGCCGACCTGAAGCGTCAGTTCAACTACGAGCCGCCGGGCAAGGTGCTGATCGAGGTGTTCAGCACGCACGAGATGTTCAGCGGGCGGACGGTGGGGTTGCCCGACTTGCACACCATCGGGGCGTGTACCGGCCGCGTGGTGGCCATGGCCTCGCCGAAGGCGAAGGGGCTGAGCAAGCCGTTCAACTGGGGCCGCGTGATGCGGCACGAACTGACTCACATCTTCAACCTCGCCCAGACGGAGTACCAGTGCCCGCACTGGATCACCGAAGGGCTGGCCGTGCAGAACGAGAAGATGGCCCGCCCGCCGTCGTGGACGGCCGCCCTCCGCGACCGCTTCGCCAAAGACGACCTGTTGAATCTGGACACCATCATGCTCGGCTTCGTGCGGCCGAAGAACCCCGAAGAGTGGACGCTGGCGTACTGCCAGAGTCAGCTCTACGTGGACTACATGGTGAAGACGCACGGGCAGGAGTCGGTGGGCAAAATCCTGAACGAGTTCAAGGCGGGCAAGGACACGGCGGCGGCGCTGAAGGCGGCGTGCGGGGTGGAGAAGGCCGACTTCGAGAAGGGGTACACGGCGTATGTGACGAAGCTGGTGCAGGGGCTGAGCGGCGGCAGCGGGGCGAAGGCGGCGGACAAGCCGATGACCTTCGACGAACTGAAAGCCGCCTCGGAGAAAGACCCGGACGACCTGGACCTGAAGGCGAAGTTGGCCGAACAGTACTTCCGCCGCGGTATGGTGGGCGAGGCCAAGAAGCTGGCCGACGCCGTGCTGGAGAAGGACCCCGGGCACCCCGTGGCGGCGGTGGTGCGGGCGCGGCTGCTCATCCGCGGGGGCGACGAGGAGGCGGCCACCGCACTGCTGGAGAAGGCGCAGAAGGCGAAGCCGGACGACGTGCGGCTGATCGTCACCGTGGGCCGGTTGCACGTCGAGCGGAAGGAGTGGGAGAAGGCGGCGGCGCTGTTCGAGAAGGGCCGCAAGATCGCCCCCTACGACGCCGACTGGCTTGAGCAACTGGCCAAGATTTACAAGGAGACGAAGGACACGGCCAAGCTGAACTCGGTACTCGGCGAGCTGGTGGCCCAAGACCCGGACGAACTGGACGGCCGCGTGCGGCTGGCCAAGTCCAGCTTGGAGGCGGGCGAGTTCGCCAAGGCCGAGGCGTTCGCCCGCGACGCGCTCATGATCGACGTGGCCAACGCCGACGCCAAGGACGCGCTGATTGAGGCACTCAAGAAGCAGAAGAAGGACGACGAAGCGGCCAAGATCGAGAAGCGGTATGCGAAGTAAGGCGAGCGGGTCGGAGCGGGTGGCCGACTCTCGCCGAGA
>JANNVG010001360.1:0-3549 GCA_031414395.1 Fimbriiglobus sp. | reverse complement strand
CGCCCCCCCGCGCGCCCCCCCCGCGGCGGGGCCACGCCACCCCCCCCCCCCCCGCCTTCCCCCCCCCGGTTTCCCCCCGGGGGGGACACCCGGCCCGGACGAGGGGTGAAGCGGCCGGGGGTTCCGACGGGGCCGGTTGCGGTCCCCGCTCGACCCGCCCTACAAGACTGCAATTCGTGGGTCGGCGCGAGCGAGGCGCTCGCTGGACCCACCCTACGAGACCTGACGTGTCACACCGCGCCCAGGCTTGTAGTAGACC
Organism: Fimbriiglobus sp.; assembly: GCA_031414395.1. GTDB lineage: Bacteria > Planctomycetota > Planctomycetia > Gemmatales > Gemmataceae > JALHQU01. Next base: position 3,290 of record JANNVG010001360.1, on the reverse strand, counting down.
TTCAAGTCTTATCCTGTGGGTAGAGGTGGCGGAGGCGGACGCGGGCTTTGTCGGTGGTGAATTTCCACACCACCTTGCTCTGGTCCGCGTTCCGTTCGGCCACCCACTGAGCCACTTCCGCCCGCAGCTCGTCTGCCGAGCCGATCCGCCGGTCCAGGCACTGGCGGGCGAGCACACTCAACTCGATCTCCGCCACGTTCAGCCAACTGCCGTGCACCGGCGTGTAATGGATCTCCAACCGCTTGGCCAACGCCCGCGCCTGCTCGGCCGGGAACGCCTCGTACAGCGCCGCCGTGGTGTGCGTGTTCAGGTTGTCGCACACCAGCCGCACCTTGCGGGCGAGCGGGTAGTCCTCCTCCAGCAGGATCCGCACCTGCTCGGCCCAGTCGACCGCCGTGCGGCTGTCCTGCACGGCCATCCGCCGCCACCCGCGGTTCGGGTCGAAGAAGCAGAAGATGGCCTGCGTCCCCCGCCGCTCGTACTGGTAGTCCTCGCGGGGCGGCCGGCCGGGGGCCATCGGCGTCGGCTCCCGCACCTCCCGCAGCAGTTGCTTGCTCGCCTCGTCCATGCAGATGAGCGGCTCGTCCGCCGGGTACTCGCCCGTGTACTGGTCGAGCACGTCCTCCATCTTGGCTACGAACCGCGCCGACTCCCGCTCGGGGATGCACCAGCACTCCTTCCGCCACGGCTGGAGGTCGTTTTTTTGAGCACCTGCCGCACCGTCTCCACGCTCACCGAGGTGACCAGCCCCCGCTTGGTCAACTCCCCCGCGAGCAGTTCGAGCGTCCACCGACTGCGGCCGCCGGGGGCGGGGGAGCAGCAGATGGCCACCAGGTGGGCCTCCACCCGCCCGTCCACCTTCGGCGGGACCGGGGGGGTGAGCCGCCGCTTGCGGGTGAGGGCCGGTTCCTCCCCTTCGGCGACGAACCGCTTCCGCACCTTGGCCACCGAGTTGACGTGCAGGCCGAGGGCGTCGGCGATGGCCGGGTCGGTCCACCCGCCGTCCGCTCGCCCGTCGTCGGCGAGCAGGAGGACACGGGCCGCCCGCACCTTCCCGACCGGCGCGCGACCGACGCGGGTGAGGGCGTCCAACCGCTCCCGCTGGTCGTCCGTCAGCCGCACCGCGTACTTGTTCGGGGTGAACTGGCCCATCGCCACCTCCGTGCATAACTCCTGTCCGGGAGGTAGGATAACACCCACACTTTTAGGCTGGAAGGTCTAGTAGGGTGGGTCTGACGGACGGCTTCCGGCCGGCGACCCACGGGGTCAAGCCGCGTGGGTCGGCGCGAGCGAGGCGCTCGCTGGACCCACCCTACGAGACCTGACGGGTCACACCGCGCCGAGGGCGAGCGAGCAGTTGTGCCCGCCGAACCCGAAGCTGTTGCTCAGCACCTTCGTCACCCGGACTTCCCGGGCCACGTTCGGGATGTAGTCCAGGTCGCACCCGGCGGCGGTGTCCTGGTTCGTCAGGTTGATCGTCGGGTGCAACACGCCGTGCTTCAGGCTGAGCGCGCACGCGATCGCTTCGACGCCCCCGCTCGCCCCGAGCAGGTGGCCGATCATGCTCTTCGTGCTCGAGATCATCAGCTTCTTGGCGTGGTCGCCGAACGCCTGCTTGGTGGCCTTCGTCTCGGCCAAGTCGCCGAGGGGGGTACTGGTGCCGTGCGCGTTCAGGTACTGCACGTCCGTCGAGTTCCAGCCGGCTTCGCGGAGTGCCGCGGTCATGGCGGCGGCGGCACCCACGCCGTCGGCGTGCGGGGCGGTGATGTGGTACGCGTCCGCGGTGTTCCCGCACCCCAAGATTTCACAGTAGATGTTCGCCCCGCGGCGCTTGGCGTGCTCGTACTCTTCGAGCACCAGGATGCCGGCCCCCTCGGCCAGCACGAACCCGTCGCGGCCCTTGTCGAACGGGCGGCTGGCCCCGGTCGGGTCGGCGTTATTTTCCGACAGGGCCTTCATGTTGGTGAATCCGGCCATGGCGATGCGGGCGACGCCGGCTTCCGTCCCGCCGGACACCATGACATCCGCCAACCCGTAGGCGATCTGCCGCATGGCGTCGCCGAGCGCGTGGGCGGCGCTGCTGCACGCGGTGGTGACGGTGGTGTTCGGCCCGCGGAGGTTCCACTTGATGGAAATGTTGCCGGCGGCGGCGTTGCCGATCATCTTGGGGATGACGAACGCGCTCACCCGGTTCGGCCCTCTGGCGTTCAGCACCCCCACGCCGTCTTGGAACTCGTCGATGCCGCCGATGCCGGTGCCCAGGATCACGCCGGCGCGGTACGGGTCGAGCGTGCCCAGTTCCAGCCCGCTGTCGCCGAGGGCTTCGCGGGCGGCCACCATGGCGTACTGCGTGAAGCGGTCGAGCCGCCGCAGCTCGCGGGGTTCGACGATGCCGGTCGGGTCGAACCCCTTCGGCTCGCCGGCGAACTTCACCTTGAAGTCGGTCGTGTCGAACAGGGTGATGGGGCCGATGCCGCTCTTGCCGGCGAGCAGCCCCCGCCAATAGTCGGGCACCGACACCGCCAACGGGTTGACGGTGCCCAGGCCGGTGACGACCACGCGACGGCGGGACATGAGAGGTTCCAAGTTCCAGGTTCCAGGTTCCAGGTGGCCGAGCACAGGTTGCCGCGGGGCTTGCCGAAACGGTACCCGAACGCCGCGACTTGGAACCTGGAACTTGGAACCTGGAACTTAACGGGTTAAGCTTTGGCGACCGCGGTGTCGCCGCCGCCCTTCTCCTTCTGCTTGGCCTCGATGTAGTCGATGGCCTCGCCGACCGTCTTGATCTTCTCGGCGTCGGTGTCGGGGATCTGGATGTCGAACTCCTCCTCCAACTCCATCACCAGCTCGACGATGTCGAGCGAGTCGGCCCCGATGTCCTCTTGGAAACTGGTGCTGCGGGTCACCGTCTCCTTGTTCACGGCCAGGTGTTCGCACACGATTTCGATGACGCGTTGCTCAACAGACACGCTCGATCCTCCGGGGCGGCTGACGGACAGGCCGGTATCAACCGTATCGGAAAGAACGGTCGCCGGCGAGCGACCGGGTTCACGCGGGTGGAAACGACGAACACCTACACTACGCCGGCGACCGGCATTCGGAAAGGGGAAGGTGGGGGCGTGTGAAATCCTCGGCCCTCACCCCCCGTCCTTCGGGGCGCGGGGAAGAAACCTACCCCCCGTCCCCCTTCCTACGAGGAAGGGGGTGTACAAGGCGTGCAGCGGACAGGCGCTCCGCGAGAGTGGCGGGAGGGTGGGCGTCTTGAACACCCCCTTCCTCGTAGGAAGGGG
>JANNVG010001359.1:0-7115 GCA_031414395.1 Fimbriiglobus sp. | reverse complement strand
AAAAAAATGGGCACCGGCAACCCCGTTAAGACGGCTGTTATGAAGAGCTAAACAAAAATTTCTTTCTTCACCTTTCAACCCTTCACTTCTTCCGTGTCTTCCGTGTCCCTCCTGTTCAGACCGGCTTCCCCAACTGCCGGTAGAATGGCCGTCTCACGTCTTCACCCCGACGAGGCCCACCCGTGACCCCTCCCGTCCTGGGGCGGAACCGCATCGGCGGCGAGTGGCTGGCCCACCGCGCCGACTTCGCCAGCACCAGCCCCGCGAACCCGTCCGAAGCGATCGGGCACTTTCCGACCAGCTCCCCCGCCGAGGCGAATCAGGCGGTGGACGCGGCACGAGCGGCGTTCCCGAACTGGAAGCGGACCAGTCGCATTCATCGCGCCGACTGCTTCGACCGGCTCGCCAGGCTGATCGAACGCGACACGGATGCCCTCGCCACGCTCATGGCCCGCGAGTGCGGCAAGAACATCTCCGAATGTCGCGCCGAGGTGGTCGAAGGGCTGCACATGGTGCAGTACGTGTTCGGCACCGGGCGGATGCCGGTGGGCGAGGTGATCGCGTCCGAGATCGCCGAGAAGGATGCGTTCGTGCTGCGGAAACCGTGGGGCGTGGTGGCGGTGATTACGCCCTGGAACTTCCCGTTCGCGGTGCCGCTCTGGATGCTCGGGCCGAGCCTGGTGGAAGGCAACACGGCGGTGTTCAAGCCGAGCGAGGACACGCCGGCGGTGGGGCAGAAGTTGGTGGAGCTGTTCCTCGAAGCGGGCTTCCCCGACGGCACGATCAACCTCGTTCACGGCGACGGCGTGGCGGGCGAAGCGCTGGTGAAGAACCGCGGGGTGAACGTGGTGCTGTTCACCGGCAGCTACGACGTGGGCAAGCGGATCCAGCAGGTGTCGGCCGACTTCCCCGACCGCATCGTGGCCGCCGAGATGGGCGGCAAGAACGCGGTCATCGTGTGCGACGACGCGCGGTTCGATCTGGCCGTGACCGCCGGCATCCTGAGTGCGTTCAAGACGACGGGGCAACGGTGCGTGTCGGCGAGCCGCATCCTGGTCCACGAGTCGATCATCGACAAGTACGCGGCCGAGTTCGTGGCGACGGCCAAGCGGCTGAAGTTCGGCGACCCGCTGGATGCCTCAAACTTCGCCGGCCCGCTCATTCACGAGGAACACCGGCGGAAGGTGATCGGGTACAACGAGCTGGCGAAGCGAGAAGGCGTGACGGTGCTGCTCGACGCCGCCCCCACCGGCAAGGACGGCTGCTTCCTGTCGCCGTTCGTGTATCGGGCCGACTTCCGCCCGCAGTTGCGCGTCATTCACGAAGAGGTGTTCGGCCCACACGTGGCGCTCATCCCGTTCCGCACCGACGAAGAGGCGGTGAGCATCGCCAACAGCACCGAGTACGGGCTGAGCATGGCGGTGATCTCCGAGAGCTACCGCCGGCTGCGGTTCTTCCGCGACGAGTGCGAGTACGGGCTGGGGTACGCCAACCTGCCGTGCATCGGGGCGGAGGTGCATCTGCCGTTCGGCGGGGTGAAGCGGAGCGGCAACGGCCACCCGAGTGCGGCCGGGTTGCGGGACACCGTCACGCACAAGGTGGCCTGGACGGTGAACCACGGCACCGGCATCCGGATGGCCCAGGGGCTGACCGCCGAGGTATGATGAACGTGGCGAACGGCGCGACGTGAGTCCGCCGGTGTTCGACGAGACCGCCGAGGGACGACCGATGACCGCCGAACTGATCGAACTGAACCGTTTGCTCGCCGAGTTCCCGCCGGAACTGGTGCGACAGGTGCTGAGCTACGCGCAGACGCTCACACTGTCCCCATCCGGCCTGGACTACGACACCGACGAACCGACCGAGGACGAGTTGAGGGAAACATCCAACCGCGACATGGAGCGGTTCGAGGACGAACACCCTGGTGAGGACTGGAGCCAGCAAGCGTACACGCCGGGGTACAAGTGATGCCGACACCTGGTGATGTGGTTCTCGTGCCGTTCGTCGGCATTCAGGGAACGAAACGACGCCCAGCCGTGGTCGTGTCGAGCGCGCTCTACCACACTCTGCGGCCGGATGTGGTGGTCGCCCTGTTGACGACACAACTGGCGAAGGCGACCCAACCGACGGATTACATGTTGCAGGACTGGTCATCGGCGGGTCTGAAATTCGCTTCCGCCTTCCGCCCGTTCTTCCGCACCATCCAGGCGACGGAAGTGATCGGGCAATTCGGCGTGCTCTCCGCCCGCGATTGGGCCGAGGTGCAGGCCCGGTTGCGGCTGGCCCTGGCGGTGTGACTCTCTCTCCCGGAGGCCTCTCCCATGTTCGCCTTCGACCACCTGCCGGTGCCGCACGTCGTCACCCCGTTGCCCGGCCCCATCGCCGCCGACCTGCTGGCCCGCGACACCGTGTTCGTGTCCGGGTCGTACACCCGCGTTTACCCGCTGGTGGTCGAGCGCGGCAGCGGGTGCGTGATCGAAGATGTGGACGCCAACCGCTACCTCGACTTCACCGCCGGCATCGCGGTCACGAACGTCGGCCACTGTCACCCGGAGGTCGTCGCCGCGGTGCAAGATCAAGCGGCCAAGCTCATCCACATGAGCGGCACCGACTTCTACTACCGCCCGCAAATCGAACTGGCCGAACGCCTCGCCCGCACCGCCCCCGGCCCCACACCGAAGAAAGTGTTCTTCTGCAACAGCGGGGCGGAGGCGGTGGAAGCGGCGCTCAAGCTGGCCCGCTGGCACACCGAGCGGAGCCGCGTGGTGGCGTTCTTCGGCGCGTTCCACGGCCGCACGTATGGCGCGATGTCGCTCAGCGGGTCGAAGCTCGTCCACCGCCGCGGGTTCTCACCGCTGGTGCCGGACGTTCACCATGTGAATTTTCCGCGTGAATGCCCCGGCACCTGCGACAACCGCCGCAACGGGCAGTGCAGTCTCATCGCCGATCTGGAAGCGACCATCTTCAAGCGGATCGCCCCGCCGGAAGAGGTGGCCGCCATCTTCGTCGAGCCGATCCAGGGCGAAGGCGGCTACCACCCGCTGCCGGCCGGGTGCCTGCCGGCCCTGCGCGAAATCTGCGACAAGTACGGCATCCTGCTGGTGGTGGACGAGATCCAAAGTGGCATGGGCCGCACCGGGAAGCTGTGGGCGGTGGAGTACTACGGCGTCGAGCCGGACATCGTGTGCAGTGCGAAGGGCATTGCGAATGGGCTGCCGCTCGGCGCGATCATTGCGAAAGCGGACGTCATGGACTGGCCGCCGGGCAGCCACGCCAGCACGTTCGGCGGCAACCCGGTGGCGTGCCGGGCGGCGCTCGTCACGCTCGACTTGCTCGAACGCGGGTATACGGCGAATGCCGCCGAACGGGGCGAGCAACTGCGGGAGGGCTTGCGGAAGATGCCGGGGCTGAGTGGCATCCGCGGGCTGGGGCTGATGACCGCCGCCGACGTGCCGAGTGCCGGCGTGCGTGAGAAGGTGATCGACGGCTGCTTCCGCCGCGGGCTGCTGCTGCTCGGCTGCGGCGAGACTGCCATCCGCTTTTGCCCCGCCCTGTGCGTGACCGCCGAGCAGGTGAACACGTGCCTGCGAATGCTGGGCGAGGTGCTGGTCGAAACGGCGGTCGAGCCGACCCCCGCCCGCCCCACCCACCCGTCCGGCGGGGCGTGACGAGGTTCGAAAATACGGGACACAGATGAGGAGGATCAAGGCGGGGATGACGAGGATCAGATCAACTCGATTTCTGATCCCCTTCACCCCTGCGGGGCTACGCACGGTGCCGTTTCCACTCCGGGTATCCGTCCCCGGCGGACCGATTACAATGCGGCCGACAACTCCCCGTCAGGACGACGCCCCATGTCCACTCCCGTTCCGCTCGCCCCCGCGCCGAAGAAGCCCCGCCGCTGGTTCGGCTGGGTGTTGCTCGTGCTGTTCGTGTTGCTGCTGGTCGGCGTATGGCTCGCACCCGGTTTGCTGGCAAAGTCGGCGTACAAGGACAAGCTCGTCGCCGACCTGACTGCCGACGTGAACGGCAAAGTGACGGTGGGCGAAGTGTCGCTCAACTGGCTCCACCCAATTGAAGCCTTCGACGTGAAGGTGACGGACGCGAGCGGTCGAGAGATAGCCGTGGTGAAGCGGGTGTGTACGTCGAAGTCGCTGCTCGCACTGCTGCTGAACCGTGCCGAGTTGGGCACCATCCGCCTCGAACAGCCACGGGCCGAGATCGCCTTCGAGAACGGCACCACGAACGTGCAACTGGCGTTCGCCAAGTACCTCGACGGCCCGAGCGGCGGCACGCGGCCGGCGGTGGCGGTGGAACTGACCGACGGCACCGTGCGCCTGACCGACGTGGCCCGCAAGCAGACGACCGAACTGACCGCCGTGGGCGGCACGGCGACCCTCCCGGCGGGCGGCGAGCCGATCACGTTCAAGCTGAGTGCCACCGCCGGCGGGCCGGTGACGGGCGAAGGGCAGATCGGCGCGGAGAACAAGCTGACCCTCGACGCCACCGGGTTCGACGTGGGCACACTCGCCCCCGCCGTGCGGCACGTCGCCCCCGACGTTTCCGCCACGGGGAAGTTGACCGCGAAGCTCGTGGCGACTTGGGCGGCGAAGGAGAAGGGGTTGCCGGCGTTCACCGCCGACGGCACCGTGAGCGCGACGGACGTGACCGTGACCGCCCCGCAGCTCGGTGACAAGCCGGTGAAGCTGGCGTCCGCTGACATGCCGTTGTCAGTGGCGTGCGACGGCAAAACGCTGAAGGTGACGAAGCTGAGCGTGACGTGCGACGTGGGCACGGCCAGCTTCGCCGGCGAGTACGACACCGCCTCCCCGCCGCAGGCCGTTCTCAACCAGCCGGGGCTGAAGCTCGACGCCGACATCGACCTCGCCAAACTCGGTAACACCGCCCCCGGCCTGCTGCGGCTGAAGCCGGGTACCGAACTCACCCGCGGGCGGGTGGTGGCGAAACTGTCCAGCACGCCGGGGCCGGGCGGCGTGACGTGGAGCGGGTCGGTGGTCACGTCGAAGATCGAGGGCGTGCAGGGCGGGCGGGCGGTGGCGTGGGAGCAGCCGCTGAGCGTGGCGTTCGCCGGGCGGGTGCGGCCCGACGGCCTGCCCGAGTTCGACGATTTGGTCGTGTCGTCCGACTTCATCGGCGCGCGGGCGCAGGGCGGGCCGGAGTCGTTCCGCGCGAAGGCGAACGTCAACCTGGACGTGCTGAGCAAGCACCTGGAAGACCTGCTCGACCTGAACGGGCTGAAATTGCAGGGGTACGCGAACGAGGTCGAGGTGAAGGTGCAGCCCAAGCGGGGCGGCGGGTACACCCTCACGGCCGACGGCACGGTGCTGAACTTGGCCGTCCGCGACAACTCCGGCGTGCTCGTGTCCGACCCGAACCTGAAGCTGTTCGCCACCGCCGACGGCGACATTCTGAACGGCGTGGTGCGCATCGACAGCGGGCGGGCGAACGTCACCGCCGGCACCGACACGCTCGGCGTGGTGCTGCTCGACCCCGTGTCCGACGTGACGAAATTCGACTCCGGCAAGGCGAGCGTGGCACTCACCGGCGACCTGAACAGGTGGCGCGGGCGGGTGGGCAAGCTCGTCAGTTGGCCGAGCGATTGGGCCATCGGCGGCACCGCCACCGAGTTGACCGGCGTGGTCACGCTCGGCAAGGTCATCACGGCACAGCAGGTGAAGCTGGCCGTCACGAATGCCCACTACCGCGGGTGCGGGCTGGCCATCGACGAGCCGACCCTTCGCATCGACACCGTCGAACCCGACGGCCGCATCGTGTTCGACCCGAAGGCGGGGAACGTGGTGTTCACCCGCACGGCGGTGGTCAGCCAGACGATCAGCGGCGCGGTGGCGAAGCTCGACATCACGCCGAACACCAAGGGCGAGTACGGCATGAGCGGCAACGCGAACGTCGTCGCCCGCCTGGATCGCGTGCAGAAAACCCTGCAAATGCAATCCGCACGCGACCTGTCCGACCAGTTCCGCGGGACCGCGACCGGGGCCGTGAGCGTCGTCGCCCCGACGTTCGACACGATGGCGTTCACCGTCGATCTGGCCGTGGACAAGTTCGCGTTCGGCCCGCCGCAAGCGCCCGCGTGGGCCGAGCCGTGGGTGAAGGTGAAGGGCGGCGTGGGGTATCACATTTCCGCCGACACGCTGACGCTGTCGAACGCCGTGGTCGAGCGCGACGGGCTGACGGTGAGCGGCAGCGGCAGCATTTCCCGACTGAGCACCGAGGCGAACCTCGACGTGTCCGGCACGCTCGGGTACGACCTGGCCAAAGTGGAACCGCTGCTCAAGCAGTACCTGGGCAAGTCGGCGGCGGCGAGCGGGAAGGACGTGAAGCCATTCAAGGCGAGCGGTGCGGTACTCGGCGGTAAGCCGGTGACAGTCGAGACGAGCAAGTTGAATGGCAACGCCGGGCTGGGGTGGACGAGCCTGCGGGCCTACGGGTTCGACGTGGGCAAGGGCGAACTGACCGCCACCGCCGACAAGGGGCGGGTGACGACGACGCCGATCCGGGCGACGTTCGGCGGGGGCACCGTGGTCGCCGAGCCGACGCTGCGGCTGTTCCCCGGTGCCTACGACGTGTCGCTGAAGCCGGGGCGGGTGGTGGATCGGGCGAAGCTGACGCCCGAGGTGTGCGCCGAAGCCCTGGGGTACGCGCTGCCGGCCATCGCCAACAGCGCCCAGGCCGACGGGGTTGTGTCGTTCGACCTGGGCGCCAACGGCTTCCCGCTGAGCGACCCGGCGGGCGGCAGCTTCAAGGGCACGCTCACCATCCACGAGGGGGCGGTGTCGCCCAGCCCCATCGTCACGCAGATCCTGGACGTGCTCGACATCAAGACGCCGTCGGTGCAACTGGCGAAGGAGAGTGCCGTTCCCATCGAGTTGAAGAACGGGCGGGTGACGCACTCGAACTTCACGTTCCTGGTGGGCAACACGCCGGTGGCGACGAGCGGCAGCGTGGGCACCGACGGCACGCTGGATCTCACCGTGTCGGTGCCGGTAGGCGGCACCGTCGCGGAGAGGCTGTTGCCGGGTCAGCCGGCGCTTCAGAAGGTGATCGCCAAGCAGCAGATCAGCGTGAAGGTGCGG
>JANNVG010001358.1:0-10200 GCA_031414395.1 Fimbriiglobus sp. | reverse complement strand
GCCCTCCGCGCCCGGCGAGAGGGCGTTGGCGACGATGGCGGCGGCTTCTCCGTCATCGGTGTGAAGGTGGTTGAGGTGGAGCGCCATACCCACCGCCTTCCGCTTCCCCACGAAGAATTTTTGCAAGGTGTGCCGGGCGAGGTTGTGCGGGAGCAGAGTGTCCTCGTCAACGACAGTCCACCGCCCGAACCCCGACCGCGCAAGCCCGTCTACCAACTGTGAGCCGAGGGCACCCAACCCCACCGCCACCACCTTCCGGTTATCCGGACTGATACCGTTGGCCGCCGCCGCCCCGGCTCGGGTGAACTCCACATACGGCGACAGCACATGCACCGGCACCGTCCGCCCGCGGTCAGATTCGTTGGGCGGCCTCTCCAACGCGAGCTGCCCGCCCACCTCACCCCACAACCCGATCGCGACGCCCACCTCCCGGAGGGTCTTGGGCGTCATGAACGCCCAGAAGTCGAACTCCTCAGCCTCGCCACCCTCCGCGCGGGTGAGTGGCACGGCGACGATGATGACCAACCCCGCCTTGCGCTGGGTGACTGCCTTGTCCCAGTCGTACAACCTCGTTCGCAACCCGCCGACGAGGTCAATCCCCGCGCCGGCCAGCAGGTCGTGCAGTTCGCCCAAGGTCTGCGGCGTGTTCCGGATGACGCCGTGCGTCTGGGCAGGCGCGGTGAAGGTGGTGGCGACATACTTGAGTGCAACCCGCTCCTGTCCCTCCTTCGGCCGGACCGCCAAGAACGTGTCACAGTCATCCCGTTCGCTCGCCAAGTAGACGTCGAGCCGGACGGGCTGGCCTTCGGGACTGTCATCCAGCAACCCGGCGGGCAGGACGATGCGGTTCCCGTTCCCGAGCAGGAGCGGTTCGAGCGGCTGGTCATCTTGGTGGAGCATGCCGCGGGCCGTCTGGGCGAGCCAGTACCGGACCCGCTCCAGGAAGTTCGCCGGCGTCCAGCGGATCGCCACCTCCGCCCAGGAACGGTCGTAAAGACACAGGCTGCGGGGCAACTCGCTCGCCCGCAGATTCTGGTGGGGGGCGAGCGGGAAGTCCTTTCGCAGGGCCAACGCCTCCGGGTACCACCCGTCGTCAGCGCGGAAGACGGCAGCGATCCGCTCCACCCGTTGAACCGGGAAGGCCAACCTCTGTGGTCGCTCGACCACGGCGTCGAACACGACCGTCTCCGTCGCGACCGGTCCGCCGCCGGACGCCCGGCACTCCACCAGCCGGGCATACGGCAGCCGGTCGCCATCGAGGAGGCGAGCCAACCCGGACGCCCGCGACAGGGTGAGTGCTGCGGGCGGGACCAGGACGCCGCCGACGTCAAGGAACTCGTCGCTCATCGCTCAGCCCGCCCTGGGGGCGCTCACCCCCGCGATGGCCGCCACAGCCGGCACATGGTCCTTCTGAATCCGGGCCTTGTCCTTGTCGATCAGGATGACGAGCGGCTTTGGGTCGGACTTCTTCGGGTGCTCCATCGTCACCACGAACTCGCCGTCCTTGTCCCGCACCACCGTCTTGTAGAACTTCGCCGCCTGCCGGTGCGGGGGCTGGTCGTCGTTGTCGTCCGACGGGATGGGCTTGCTGGTGGAGACGATGATGCCGCCTTCCTGACCTTGGGTGTTGAACAGCCAGTCCACCTCATCGGTCGGCTCGGTCATCACCTCACCCTTGTCCGGGCCGATGGCGGTGTAGGAGCAGTGGTGGGCGATCTTGAACACGTCCCATTCCAGGCGGAAGTCGCGCTCCTTGTAGCGGGTGACGTTCACGATGTCGCCGATGATGTGGTGCTTCACGTCGGCGAACAACTGCACCTTCGTCTCCACCCCGCCCACCACGAACCCGGCCAGCAGGACGATGGCGTGGTCGTTGCGGATCACGACCTCATCCTCGTTCTGCCGGGAGGCGTGCGGCGAGTGGACCCAGAACTCGACGCCTTCCGCCCGCTGACTGAAACCCGGCACCAGCCGGCCGGCGTCGATGAGCAGGTGTTCGACCTCGGCGAACGAAATGCCCTTCTTCTCGATCGCATCTTTCAGGCTGTCCGGGCGGGAGAACACGAGGATGCCCTTCTTCTTCTTGAGCCGATACCACGCCTCCTTCTGGATCACCTTCGACTCCGGCTCCTTGAGCTTCTCCGTCAGCACCGACGCCGGCACCCACATCTCGTCCATCTTCACCCGCTCCTTGCCTCCCACCTTCCCCTGGTACGCCTCGTCATGGTCCAGGAAGAAGAAATCGGTCATCCCGTCGTAGTGGTCCTGGTCCAGGTGCGTGAACACCGCCACGTCATAGTTTTTCCGCTTGTCGGCGTCGAGCTGCTTGCGGAGTTCGGTCGGCAAGTCGCACCGCTTGTCGTCGGGGTCTTTCGGGTCGCGGCGGTCCGCGTAGTCGAAGATGAGCTGCTTCCCGCCGGCCAGGCGGATGGTGAAGGTGTCGGCGTTGTCGAGCGGGTAGAAGGTCAGCTTGTGCATTGGCACTCTCACTGGGGAACAGGGGCGTGGCTCACCACCGCAGTGGGGCGGCTCACGCATCGGACAGCGGTCAACGGCTCACAGGGAAGGCAAGCGGGAAGTGACGGACGGGGTCGCGTTCGGAATTGGGCGACCGGGCCGAGGCTTTCCGGGTGCGGCTGAAGGCAGGGTTCCAGTGGTCAAGCAATGTCAGTAGGGGAAAAAAATGGAATTTTCCCTTCTCTCCTATTCGGGGTTCTATATCCCAAGAAGAAGGGACCGAAGTCACGGGCCGCGCAGACTTTGGCACTATTCGCGGACATTTAGCACACCTTGTGCCAATTCAGGTGTGCCAACGGGATTATTCCGCAAATCGCTTCGCCGTAAGATTTTGTGGCACACTTCGTGCTTCCTTCACATTCCCAAATCTTAGGCTGACTGCCAGAATTGCCGCCTCGACTGTCATTCTGTCAGCACTACCTGTGGTCCACAGCCACCGCGCCCGCGTCAATCGGTACTACTGGCGGCAGCGGCACGGATGGCTTCCAACCGCTTCCGGGTGTTGATGGCCTTACGGCCGAGAGGCTTCAACCGCTCGACGAGGCCGGTCAGGTCATACTCGTTACTGGTCTGCCGCCCGCGCTGGCTCTTGCGGCTGCCCTTCTCGATGAACCCCTTCTGCACCAGGCTGGCGATGGTGCGGTCGAGCGTCCGCTTGTCGCAGCCGAGCCAGCTCCGAAGCAACGCCCGCTTGGGGAAGGGGTGCGGCCCCTTCCGCCCCCAGCATGCGATCATCTGCATCAGGACGAGCGCCTCGATCGGCTTCAACTTCAACTCCCCCAGCCCCGACAGCAACACCCGGGGGATAAGGGTGATGCCGGCGTCGCGGACGGAAGGCCCGAACTTCTGGGTGAACGCCGGCCATTTCGGCTTCTGTGCAGCGGGCTTCTGTTTGACGGCGGCCACTGTTATCTCCTTGGGTGAGTCTCGATCCGCCGGGACACTCGAACTTTACCCCCGGCGAGGCCGAACTGGAAGGCGGTTGAAAGGGGGCAAAAATGCACCTCATATCAGGGGCAATAGTGCTCCCTGTGGAGGGGCGGAATGGCACCACCTTAAGTAGGTAAGTGGTTAGTAGGTAAGTTCAGGAAGCGGATAACTGGTTAGGAAGAGAGGGAGGGGGGCAAGAATGCACCCCCTCCGCAATAAAATTTTGGAACGGGTCGTCGGCCACTTTCCGCTGGGCACTCGACAGGCCGTCCGGCAGACTGCGACTATAAACCTGGTCACCCTCCGCTCGGAATCCTTCGCAAGCATTGGTGGTCTGCCCACATACACCAACGGCCACAATGGAGGACAGGGGGAAGTGTTGTGATCAATCCGCCGGCCGCACCCAGAACGCCGTCAGCCGAACCTCATCCCAGGGCGGGACGGCGGGCGGGTTAACGGATTATTCACGCCCATCGTACAGACTCGCGTCGTCAACCCGTCGTGCCCGAACGGAGGAACATGCTTACCCACCTGGACCTCGTCATCCTCACCAAGGTGAATGAACTCGCCGAGCGGTTCGGTGTACCGCCGTCCTCATTCCTGGCCACCGTCCAAACCAACCGCGATCCGAAATCCGGCCCGCTGACAAGTCTGTCATTCGAGTCCGCACCCACTCAGGATTCCGTCACGGACGCGTATGACGCCATGCTCGACCTGATCGGTGGTTCGATCGCCGACCACATGGAAATGACCGCTCCGCCCGCCGTGATCGTGTCGGTGTTGGAAGCGGCGCTGCACTGCGCCCCAAAATCTCGCACTCGCGGGCACTCCCAGCGCACCGGCCGGGGCATCCCGGAAACGTGCTGAACCCGCACTGTCGTGTGGACTGAGAAATCCGACTGGACACGATGAGGGTCTGACCCCGCCTTCACACCTCCTTGATTTCGTCAGCCCGCCGACATGATGACAGGCTGGCAAGCCAGTCAGATGACAAGTCAGCCAGCACGTAGGCAAGACGTCGGGTAACGCGAGCTGCGATGCAGTGGGGTCGGCGTCGGGTGCGAAATGTGTGCGGTGTCGTTTCCCCGCTGGATTGTGGGTCGTAGGACCGCGTGATCCCCGTTCAGGCACCTCCGGCTCAGCTGCGCTTTCAGTCGAACAGGCTCGGGGTGTCCGGCCGCCGCGGCCAGTCGGGCAGTCGATAGCCCCGCTTGTCCTTGTGGTTCACCAACTCGCCCGTCTTCGTCAGGTCGGCGAGCGCCTTGGCCACCGTTCCCGGCCCGTGCCCTGCCTTCCGCTCGCGCAGAACGCGGAGCAACTGCTTGCGGGTGAGCGGGTGAGCGGCCTCCCGGATCACGGCTAGGATGTCTTGCTTGCACGTCGCCCGCTCGCCCTTGCGACGCTCGCCCCCGGCTGTCGGCATGACCGCGGCCACTTCCCAGATCGTCAGCAGACACGCCAACCGCCCGTCGGCCTCCATCACCCGCACCGCCACCGGGCCGGGGGAACGGGCCAGCATTCGCAGGAGTTCGCGGGCGGTGGCGGCGACGGCGGCGCGTTCGGACACGGTGAGTACACCCGGCGGAACAAACCGGAACAGGGAATCCCCCCGACCTCGCTTGGCCGGGGGCAAAGCCGAGTGTACAGATGGTACGGGAGATAGTGAACGCAAAACCACTATCGCTTACCCAAGGCCTGCCGGAGCAACCGTCATGACCGAATTTGTCGCACACCTCGATGCGGATTGCTTTTACGTTTCGGCGGAGCGGGTCCGACATCCCGAGCTGAAGGGCAAGCCGGTCGGCGTGCTCGGCAATAACGGCGCGTGCGTGATCGCGAAGTCCTACGAGATGAAAGCGGCGGGGGTGAAGACGGGCACTCCGATCTGGGATGCGGTGAAGCTGTGCCCACAGGGCGTGTACGTCAAGCGCGACTTCTACTGGTACGAGGTGCTCAGTCGGAAGATGCTTGGCATTGTCGGCGAGTGCTCGCCGCGCCTGGAATATTACAGTGTCGATGAGTTCTTCTTCCACGCCGAGCCGCTCAAGATCGGGGACTCGCTCCAGACGACTGCCACCCGCATCCGCGACCGCATCCTCAAGGAGGCCGAGCTACCCGTGACCATCGGCGTGGCGCGGACGCGGACCCTCGCCAAGCTGTTCTCCGACACCGGCAAGCCGTTCGGCGCGGTCGCCGTGCTGACCCGTGAGCACGAGCGGGAACTGCTGGCGAAGCTGCCCGTCACCGAGATCAGCGGCATCGGCAACCGCCGCGCCGCGCGCCTCGCCCCTTACGGCATCCGCACCTGCCTCGACCTGGCCGACGCCGACGGACTGCTTGTCAAGCGGCTGCTCACCTCGACCGGCTTCGACCTGTGGCTCGAACTCAACGGCCGCCCCGTCACCCCGATCCGCCCGGATCGCTCCCCGCACAAGGTGCTGGCGCGTGGGGGCAGTCTCATGGGCAACGTGAGCGACCCGAAAGTGCTGTGGGCGTGGTGCGTCCGGCACGTCGAGCGGCTGATCGAGGAACTCCGCTACCACCGGGTGCGGACGGGGGCGCTGGGTGTCGAACTGGCGTGGAAGGACACCGTGGGCACCGGCGGGTCGGCCGTGCTCGACGCCCCGAGCGACCGCTTCGACGCGCTGCTCGACGCCGCGAGAACAGCGCTGCGGACGGCCTACGTTCCGGGCGGGACCGCCACGCACATGCACGTCATCGCCCCCGACCTGAGGCGGGGGGTTGGCGAACAACTCACCCTGTTCCACCGCCCCGACCCGCGGAAGGACGCGGCCGAGCGGGCCAAGGCGTCGGTGAACGAGAAGTTCGGCCGCTTCAAGCTCCGCTCCGCGACCACGCTGCAACTACCCGCCGTGTACCGCGACCCCGCCAACGACTTCGACATCTGTGACATCCGCGGCAAGGTGTGTTTCTAACCGGGAGGGAGTCGTGTGTACGGCCGTGGCCCTGCCGGTGAGTGAACTGCCCGAACTGGTCGTGGAGAGTTTGGCCGACCGCATCCACCTCCGCGGGGACGATCGGGAGGTTCGATTCGACTGGCGGTGCCAGCCCGCGCTGCTGCCGGCGTGGTGGGAGGGCAAGCTCCGCGTGCTGCGGTGGGGCAACCGCGACCGCGGGGAGCGGAAACTGCCGCCCACCGGGTGGACGTGGCAGGCGTCTGTCGAGGCCGGGAAGTGGGTCGGGGTGGAACCCGCGCCCGTGGAGGTGCCCGCCAGCTACGCGCTCATGAACGGAGTGTGGTACAAGGTGAAGCGGGGGGTGCGGGGACTCGTCGTCCGCACCCCGACGGGCGAGCCGGTCGTGTACCTGCTCTGCGAGCCATCCACCCGGTACTACCGTGTCATGACCAGAGCCGAGTGGATGCCCGTGCTTATCGGCGAGGTGATCTAGTCACCGCGGGCCGTTCGCCGCCTCGGCCAGGTGGTCGCTGTCGTTTGTCAGCTCCTGATAGTGCCGGGCCAGCATCGCGGTATCCTTATGCCCGAGCAGCGTCGCCACGGTGATCGGGTCGTGCCCCTCCTTCAGCTTGCGGGTGGCGAAGCAGTGGCGGATGTCGTACATGGCGAACCGCCTCTCCCCTTGGCGGGCGAGCTTCGCCCGCTTCTTCCGCATCTCCACCACCTTCGCCTCGTGGGCCGCCTTCGCTCTCGCCCGCTCGGTTGAGTCGGCATAGTGCCGCCGGTCGAACCGTGGCAGGCGGGGCAAAGCCACCTCAGCGCCGCTCAGCTTGACCAGCAACCGCTGGAACCGGCACACGACGGCCTGGGCCTTCCACGGGTTGCCGTCCAGGTTGAGGAACAGCGGCCCGGTCGGTCGCAGGGCGGCCAACCGGGCGGCAATGGCGAGGGCGGCGTCGGACAGGTAGATGACCCGCCACCGCCGCTTCCCCTTGGCCTCCTCCGGCGGGATTTCCGCCCGCCGGTGCTCTTGTCCGCAGGTGCCGGGCCTCCACGTGGCGGGCCTCCTGCGGTCGCACCCCGGCCTCGTAGGCGAAGGTGAGCAGGTCGCGGAACGGCTCGTCCTTGACGTGGGAGAGGAGCAGGGCGAAGTCGGCCGGGGTCATGCGGCTGGTCCGTTTGACTGGTGACGGCTTCTCCACCCCGGCCACCGGGTTCCGGTCGATGTACCCCAGCTTGGCCGCCCAGTTGAACGGGCGGGTGACGGCGACGATGGCCCCTCGCTTGTGGTTCGGCCCCCACGTCGGTTTGCTGTCCGTCCACTCGACCACGTGGAACGGGCGGAGGGACGCGGCGGGCATGGTGCGGGCGGTCTTCAGGTGGTCACAGAAATTCTGGACGTGGCCGAGGGTCCATTCGTAGGTTCGGGGGGCGCGGTGCTTCTGGCACCAGCCGAGGAACTTCTCGTACACCTCGCCGACGGTGAGACCGGATGTGGTCGGGGCGGACGGCGGCTTCGGCTCATCCCGCCGGGCCATCAGCTCGTGGAACTTGCGGTCGGCTTCCTTCTTGTCCGGGCCGAGGTTGTGCCGGACGCCGCCGATGATGACGGCGTAGACCTGCTTGTCTTCGCGGAACCACGGCTTGGGGGTGCGGGCCATGAAAAAATCCCCGGAGGGGTGATGGCGGACAGCCACGACCCGTCAGGGGATTATTCCGTCCCGCGATTCCGTCCCAAGCAACTTGCGGGGAAAGGCGGGGAGTTCGATTTCCCTGCTTTTCCTGAGTGGGCAGTCCCGGGGTTGAACCGGGGACCTAGCGATTTTCAGTCGCTCGCTCTACCAACTGAGCTAACTGCCCCTGTCTTGAACCCGTTTTATAGGCCCGCGGTTTCGGCCCGTCAACGCCTCCGCCGCGTTTCTTCCCGCCCTATCATGACCCGCACCCGCCGACGGAGGTTCACCCATGGCGATGATGACGCACAACATCTTCCTCAAGATCATCCACCGCGAGATCCCCGCCACGATCGTCCACGAAGACGACCTCTGCCTCGCCTTCCACGACGTCAACCCCCAGGCCCCCGTTCACGTCCTGCTCATCCCCAAAAAGGTGATCCGCACCCACGCCGACCTGACGGCCGACGATGCCGCACTCATGGGGCACCTGCACACGGTGGCGGTGAAGCTGGCCCGGCAACTCGGCCTCGACGCTTACCGGCTGGTCATCAACTGCGAAGAGTTGGCCGCACAGACCGTTCCGCACCTGCACCTGCACCTGCTCGGCGGGCGGGCGATGGGCTGGCCACCGGGGTGACGAGCTGCGACCCGGTTGCAAAACGAAAAGTCGGGTTTCTGCGGTCTGTCGCCCGTTCACGAGTGTTGGTACAATCGGATCGTCTCGTTCGTCCGCCACCTCAACCGCCGGAGTCGCACATGCCCGCCCGCTGGATCACCGCCGCCGTCGCCGTGTTCGCGTTCACCGCCGCCGGGTTCGCCCAGGCCCCCAAGCCGGCCGAGCCGAAGAAGGACGACAAGCCCGCCGACACCAAGAAAGCGAGCGGCGTGCTGCCGCAGAACTGGAAGCAACTCGGGCTGACCGACAAGCAGGTGCAGGACATCTACAAGATTCAGGGCAAGTACAACGACGAGATCGACACGCTGGAAGCGAAGATCAAGGAGTTGAAAGACAAGATGTCGAAGGAGCGGGCCATAGTGCTGACCGCCGAGCAGAAGAAGCGGCTGGAGGAGATCCTGAAGGAGAAATCGGGCACCGACGACAAGCCGAAGGACAAGTGACCCGCCGGCTGTGACCTGCTCGCTCCGCGAGCGGACTGTCCTCACCCGCTCGCGGAGCGAGCAGACCACGACTGCACACGACGAGCCGAGCCGGACTCCGGGCTGCCCAGCGTGGGCGGCGGAGGGGTCCGCTCGGCTCGCGGCGCTTCCGGACGCGACGGTGAGGGGGAGACATCATGACTGACGACGAGTTGAACACGGTGTTGGCGGAGCGGGTGGCGGGCGTTCGCGGGCGCATTGCGGCGGCGTGCGCGCGGGTCGGGCGGACGGACGACGTGACACTCGTGGCGGTGACGAAATCGGTGTCGGTGCGGGTGGCGGGGGTGCTCCCGGCGCTAGGGGTGTTCGACCTGGGCGAGAGTCGGCCGCAGGAACTGTGGAAGAAGGCCGCCGCGATCCCGGCCGCCCGCTTCCACCTGATCGGACATTTGCAGCGGAACAAGCTCGACAAGACGGCCCCGCTCTGCACGCTCCTGCACGCGGTCGATTCCGAACGGCTGTTGACGGCGGCACACGAGTTCGGGGTGAAGCGCGGGTCGCCCGTGCCGGTGCTGTTGGAGGTGAACTGCTCCCGCGAGGCGGCGAAGGGCGGGTACCCGCCGGAGGCGGTGCCGGCGATCACTGACACCCTGTTGTCACTGGGCGGCGTGCGGGTGGACGGACTGATGACGATGGCCGCGTACTCCGACGACCCGGAATTCGCACGCCCCGTGTTCGCCGAACTGCGGGCGCTGCGGGACTCCCTGCGCGCCTGCACCGGCTTTCCACTGCCGCACCTGAGCATGGGCATGAGCGGGGATTTCGAGGTGGCGG
This sequence comes from Fimbriiglobus sp., assembly GCA_031414395.1. Taxonomy (GTDB): domain Bacteria; phylum Planctomycetota; class Planctomycetia; order Gemmatales; family Gemmataceae; genus JALHQU01. The sequence goes on along the minus strand of JANNVG010001358.1, from coordinate 227 downwards.
TCGAAGAGGGTGCTACGTTTGTGCGGGTCGGCAGCACGCTGTTCGAGGGGTTGGAAGGGGAATGACCGCCACGCCGTTCACCAGAGGTGGGTATCGTCTTCTCCCGCCGGCCGACTTCGTCCGCACCGGCCCGGTCGATCACGCCGACTGGAATTATGGCTTCCCGCTCGGGTGGATCAGCCGCCGGCGGCTGTCACTCGCCACCCGGTTGCTACCGCCCGCCATCG
>JANNVG010001357.1:0-2505 GCA_031414395.1 Fimbriiglobus sp. | reverse complement strand
CCGGTGCCTCTATACCGGCGACTGGTCACACGCGGTGGCGATGGGGGCGAGGGGCTCCCGCGGTTGCGGGGGGGGAACCGGGGGCACCCCGGTCGCGCCGTTCGCCGTGTCTCGTGTCTCATGTCTGGTGTCTCTCGTCCTGCCGGCGGCTGTGGCATAAGAATCGTGCATTCCCCCGCCGCCCGCAAGACCCTTCCCATGAACTCCGCCCGCGCCCGCTGGCTCGCACTCGCCGCCGCCCTGCTCGGTTGGATGTTCGACGGGCTGGAAATGGGACTGTTCCCGCTGGTCGGGCAGAACGCCCTGCGGGAGTTGTTGCAGACCGAGGAACGGTTCACGGCCGAACGGCAGGCGACCGACCCGGCCGGCGGGCTGGTCGGCGGGGTGGTGGCGGCACCGGCGCGGGCGGCATTGGAGACCGAACTGGGAGCCTGGTTCGGCGTCATCAACGCCGGCTTCCTCATCGGCGCGGCCACCGGCGGGGTGCTGTTCGGCTGGCTGGGCGACCGCATCGGGCGGGTGCGGGCGATGACGCTTTCGGTGCTGGTGTACGCCGGCTGCTCCGGCTTGTGCGGGTTCAGTGCCGCCCCGTGGCAGTTGGCCGGGCTACGGTTCGCCGGCGCGCTCGGCATGGGGGGCGAGTGGGCGCTCGGCGTGGCACTCGTCATGGAGATGTGGCCGGGGGCATCACGGGCGTGGCTGGCCGGGCTGATCGGCGCGTTCGGCAACCTGGGATACTGCCTGCTCGCGGCCGTCGCCCTCAGCCTGAACCGCGTCGGCGCGGGCATCGGCGAGTGGCTCACGTCGGTGGGATTGAGCGGCGAGGTGGTGGCGTACTTCACCCGCAACGGCAACTGGCGGCTGCTCATGGCGGTCGGGGCACTGCCGGCGGTCCTCACGCTGTTCATCCGCCTGTTCGTGCCCGAATCCGAGAAGTGGACGAGCGAGAAGAAGAGCGGGGCGGCGAACCACTGGCGAACGGTGGACCTGCTCGCCGTGCTGTTCGGAGCGGGTGTCGGCGCCGGGGTGCTGACGCTGTGGGTGATCGGCCTGCCACTGTGGGTGCGAATCGTCGGCACGCTCGTCGGCGTCGGCATCATCACCGTGTGTTATCTGTACCCGACGCACCGATACCTGATCCGTGCGAACCTGCCGGCGGTCGAGCGGAAGCACCTGATCGGCCGGATGCTGCTGGCGGCGGGGTTGAGCGGCGTGCCACTGCTGGCCACCTGGGGCGGGGTGATGTGGGTGTACAACCTGGTCGGCACTCTCGCCCCGGCCGACCCGGACGCCAAGCCGCTCACGCAGGCAAGCTCCGCCCTCGGTGCGGCCGTCGGGTGCGTGCTGGCGGCGGTGCTGGGCGACCGCCTCGGGCGGAAGTGGGCTTATGCCCTGCTGTGCGTGCTGAGCGGCATCACGCTGTACAGCTTCTATGCGTTCCACCCGCCGTTCGGGTGGGGGTTCGTGGCGGCGGCCGGGGTGGTGGGACTCGTCACCGCGTCGTTCTACGGCTGGCTGCCGCTGTACCTGCCGGAGCTGTTCCCAACGAAGATGCGGGCGACCGGGCAGGGGTTCGGGTTCAACTTCGGCCGCGTGCTGGCGTCGGTCGGGTCGCTGCAAACGCTCGCCCTGCTGCGGGCGTTCGACGGCGACTACGCGAAGGCGTGTTCGGTGGCGGCGGGCGTGTACGTGCTCGGCCTGGTGCTCGTGCTGTTCGCCCCGGAAACGAAAGGCAAGCCGCTGCCCGAATAACTGATGGTCCTCCCCGCTTCGCGCTGCAACCCGGCCCGCCATCTGCTATATCTCAGACTGCGTTACGACCCGGGAGCACCATGAGCGAGCAGACCCCCGCCCCCGCCTCCGCCAATGGCCCGCCGGCGTCCGAAGCCGACGCGCGGTTGAGCCGCATTGAGGCGGCGCTGGCGCTGCTGGCCGCGCAGCAGGCCGCCGGCCCGCCGCCGGAAGGGTACAGCCGCCCCGGTGCCCCGCCCTCGGCACCCGGCCCGAACCCGCTCGTCACCCTGTCCGCGGCGGTGGAGGTGGCCCAGATGACCGGCCACCTGCCGGGCGGGGGCGGCAACAAGCGGGCGTGGCTGAAGTGGCCCGTCGTCCGCGAACTGGTCATGGTGTTCCACCTATACTTCGACAAGCGGTACAGCCCGACGCGCGCGGCGCAGCTGGGCGTGCCGGTCATCCTCATTCTGCTCGTGGTGAACTGGGCGTTCTTCGCCTTCGCCTTCACCCTGCCGGTGGTCGCGCAGATCCTGGAACGGCTGGTCATCATGGGACTGGCGGTGGTGCTGTTCCGCATCCTGGCGAACGAAGTGGCCCGCTACGCCCAAGTGTTGGAGTACCTGACCAAATCCGGCCGGGGGTAGCGGAAGCAGGATTTCACCGCCGAGGGGCCATGAGGGCACAAGATAGGAAGACTGTATCAACCCGAGCCGCCGAGAAGCAGAGAAAACAAGAGATGGTGTGGAGGAGGCGACCTGAAATAGAACAACC
>JANNVG010001356.1:0-3434 GCA_031414395.1 Fimbriiglobus sp. | reverse complement strand
CGGTGCTTGTACACACCGGCGGACTCACGTCGCGCCGTTCGCCATCCGGTTGCCACTACTTCGCGGCGGCGGCGGCCTTCTTCGCGTGCTGTTCGGCCAGGGCCGGCGGCAGGTTCTTCTTGGCCAGTTCGACCAGTTGGTCGAACGCGGCCGGGTCGTGGATGGCCGTCTCCGACAGGCTCTTGCGGTCGAGCATGACCATCGCCCGTTGCAGGCCGGCGATGAACTCCGAGTACCTTAGGCCGCGCATCCGGCAGGCGGCGTTGATGCGGATGATCCACAACTTGCGGAACTCCCGCTTCTTCACCCGCCGGTCGCGGAAGGCGAACGCCCGCGCCCGGATGAGCGTGGTGTGCGCCTGTCGGAACAGGTTGTGCCGGCTGAGTCGGAACCCCTTCGTCAGCTTCCGCAGCCGGGCCTTCCGCTGCTTCGTGACGCGACCGCTTCCCGCGCGAACCATGAGCGTGTGTCCTGTTGAGGTGTGTGAGTTGACCGGCACTGTAGCCGGGGTCTGTGACCCCGGTCGGACCGGCCTCTGTGAGGCCGGCTACAGCCGGATCGTTGGGCGGGTTACTGCTCGCCCATGGCGATGAGGAACTTGGCGGTGATCTTGGCGTTGCCGATCACCCCGGCCCGGCGGAGCTGCCGCCGCCGTTTGGCGGTAAAGTGCGCGTTCAAGTGCCGTTTGCCGCACTTGCCGTGCTTGAGCAGGCCGGTGCCGGTCACCCGCAACCTCTTCTTCACGCTCTTGTTGGTCTTGTTGTGCTTGGCCACGAGGGCACTCCGGTTGTGGGATGCAAGGGGGAGGCGATGTGATCGCCCCGCTTCAGGACCCCGACCCCGACAGGGCTACGGTGAACCGCAGCCGTCCACAAACGAACGAAACCCGGGAGCGAACCCAGGTTCCGTGGATGGGAAACGCAATGATAGCGGCCGAAGGGCGACCGGGAAGGGGAAAGTGCTTACGACTGGATGCAGTCGGTGGTGAACGGAGCGCCAGTAGGGGAATCTCCCGTTAGCCCTACGCGCGAGCGAGGGGCGAACCAGCTTCTCCGAATGGCACTGAGCGAAACGACGCCCGTTACCTGCCGTCGTTTCTCGTCGTCGGCTGGCCCCTCGCTCGCGCGTCGGGCTAACAGGTGCTGGCTTGGGGGTGTAGTTGGCAAGTCGGGTGCGGCGCTATCTCAGCCACTCGCGGTACTCCCCTTCTCGCAGCCCGGACGCCCTGATCCCCGCTTCGTCCGCCGGATCGAAGTCCCCGTATCGCGCCCGGCCGCATCTGGGGCAGAGTTGGTCGGGGTAGCAGATGCTCTCCTCACCGACGTACTGCGGGGCGTGAACATCGCGGATCAACTCGTCCACCTCGTCGCACCGGGCCATGACTGACCCGCACTGCGGGCACGACACCAGTAGGAGCAGCCCTTCGCCACCGCAGTAACATGGGCACGAGTGCAGAGCGAGGTAGAAGATCAAAACCCCTCCACCGAACATAGAAATTGACTCCGCCGTGCCTTCACGCCGCTCGCCGTCACCGCCGCAACAGGAACTCCTTCGAGTTCAGCAGGCCCCATGTCACGTCTTCCCACGCGGTGCGTTTCTCTTTCGCCTCGTTCACGTAGGCCAGCAGCTTCGTTCGCTCGGCGGTGGTCGGCAACCGCGACACTGCCGACAGGTACATCTCGTCCAGCACCGCGTCGTCCGATCTGCCGTCCGCGATCAACACTCCCAGGCGGTTGTCGCTCTGGCGGATCAGGTTGTTCACCAGTTCGCCCGTCAGCATCTGGAAGGCCTGCAACACGCCGGGGTCTTCGCTCCGCTCGCACTCGCACGTCAGCAGGCGTTCCGGCTTGCCGAACATCTTCAGGAACCGCAGCCCGTCGCCCGCCGCCATCCGCCGGCCGACCTGCGGCACCGCCGCCAGTTGCCCCGCTCGCGTGCCCTTCGGGTAGCCCGGCCACTTGATCTCCGTGCCGGTCGCCGAGGCCACCGCGTCGAGCAGTTGCTCGGCTTCGAGTGGCGTTACCGCGGCGCGCGAGAAGTGCGTGGCGTCGTCGGCGTTCGTGCCGTTCGGCGTCGCCGAGAGTTGGTAGGTGCGGCTGGTCATGATGTGCCGCACGAGTGGCTTCAGTTTGAACCCGCCGGCCGCGAACGTCTTCGCCAGGTGGTCGAGCAGTTCCGGGTTGCTCGCCGGGTTCGTCAACTTGAAGTCGTCGATGGGATCGACGATACCCCGGCCGAGCAGGTGTGCCCACACGCGATTGGCTTGAGCTTGTGCGAAGAACGGGTTGTCGGCGGCGGTCACCCAGTCGGCGAGTACGCCCAGGCGATCCCCGCGGCCGGTCGGCACGCTCGCTTTCGCACCCAGCAGCTTGGGCACGGCGTCGCCACCACGCGGCAGCGTCAGTTCGCCGTCGCCTTTCGTCAGCACGATCTGCTCGCCGACGAACTCGTGCTTGTCCAGGTCGTCGTTCCGCTTGTTGTCCACGATGCGGTAGTCGATGCGGGCGAACACGGCGGCGAAGCGGTGGTAGTCGTCCTGCGTCCACACATCGAACGGGTGGTTGTGGCAGCGGGCACAACTGACGCGCAAACCCAGAAACACCTGGGCCACGCTCTCGGCCCGCAGGTACGGGTCGCGCACGGCGCGGTAGAAGTTGGCGGCGGGGGTGGCGTAGGTGCTGCCGCGGGCGGTGATGATTTCGCGGGCGAAGTCGGTCAGCGGCTTGTCGTCGGCGATCCAGTTGCGAATCCAGCGGTGGAAGACGGTCACGCCTTTCTTGTCGAGTGCCTTCTCCTCATTCCGCAGCAAGTCGCCCCACTTCTGCGCCCAGTAGTCGGCGAACTCCGGGCGGGCGAGCAGGGCGTCGATCAGCTTGGTCCGCTTGTCGGGTGACGTGTCCGCGAGGAACGCTTTCACCTCGGCGGCGGTGGGGATGATGCCGCACACGTCGAGGTAGGCCCGGCGGAGGAACACGCTGTCGGAACTGAGGTCCGACGGCCGAATCCGCAACCGGGCGAGGTCGGTCAGCACCACCTTGTCGATGACGTGGGCGGTGGAAATGCCGGACACATCGACCGGCGGGCGGTCGGGCAGGAAGGCCACGCGGATCGGAACTTGCAGGTGCAGGTAGCGCACAATCAGCACCGTCTCGCCGAACTGCTCGCGGACGAGTTCGCCGTTCGTCAGTTTCGCCACGCCCACGTTGGTCAACTCGAAGCTGGTTACGGCCGACACGTCGCGGGTGGTGCCGTCGGAGAACTTCGCCTTCACCGTGACGGTGGCGGTCTGCCGCGGGTCGATCAGCACGAGCGACTTCGCGGACGGGATGAGTGAAGTCGGTGACGGCGTGTTCGCCACATCCGGCCGACACCCGGCGGCGATCCACGAGCGCAGGATGGCGTACTCGGAACTGGTGGTGCTGAACCGCGCGCCG
>JANNVG010001355.1:0-4803 GCA_031414395.1 Fimbriiglobus sp. | reverse complement strand
CCGCTCCCTGGCGGTCGCGGTTCCATTATTTCTTGGCCTTCTGTTCCAGCAGAAACGCCAGCAGGTGGTAGTACTCGGCTTCCGTCATCGTCGTGTCCAGGTTGGCGGGCATCGCGCTCTGGTTGATGGTCGTCTTCTTGTCCACGTCGGCCGTCGGGATGCGGTGTTCCTTGCCGATTCCGTCCACCAGCACGAACACCGCCCCGTCTTCGCGGACCAACCCCGTCAGACTCTGGCCGTCTTTCAAGTCCAGCTTGGTGGCGCGGAAGGTGTGATCGACGTTCCGGTTCGGGTCGAGCGTGTCTTCCATCAAACGTGCCACCCCGCGGATGCCGATGCCGTCGAGCTGTGGGCCGACCTTCGCCCCCTCGTTGTTCAACTGGTGGCAAACCGCACAGTTCTTGGTGAACATCGCCTTCCCCTTCGCCGTGTCCGTCTTCTCCTTCGGGAACCCGGCGGTGCGGGCCTTCAACAGGTCTTCGACACGCTTCTCGGCCGGCGGGATGTTCTTGGTCAACTCCTTCAATCTCGCATCCAAGTCTTTCAACCCGGTCGCCTTGAGCCGGTCCACCACCGCCTTCTCTTGCAGCAGCCGCGCCGGTGCCTCCCCGCGGCCGATGCTCGCCAGCAGCAGATCGGCCCCGAACTTGTCGCCCGCCAGCCCGGTGGCATAGGCCACGGCTTGCGTGTACGGGGCGGTCTTGAGCGCGTTCATGGCCAGCGCACAATCGCTCGTGCTGGGCGTGCTGGCTAACAGGGCAAGAATCAACCGAGACACTACCGGAGAATTCGGCGGCTCACTCTCGGCCAGGGTGTGAATCTCCTTCCGTCCGGCGTTCGCCCCGCAGAGGAGAGTTACCTCCGCGGCGATCAGTTTCTGTTCGGGTGTCGCCTTAGCGTTAGCCATGACTTCGTTCAACAACTGATCCGCCTTGGCCATGAACCGGAGATGTGTCGGGTCCATCAGCGGACGCACTTCGCGGAACACATCGAGCGCTAGCGGGGCCAAGGCGGGCGACCTCACGACCACATCACGAGCTGCCCACACGCATTGCGTCATCAGTCCCTGATGCGTGTCCGACTTCTCGGTCCTCTCAATGGGCTTGTACCCGGTCTCCTGCACGCCGCGACACATGCCGGCGAGTGCCCGAAGCCCCACACTCGAACTGCCTTGGTTGAAGTAGCCGTTGGCGGAAGTGGCCGCATCATTCCAGGTGCTCTTGTCGCCGTAGCGCCCGATCCGCCGGCCCGCCTCGAACGCGAGTTCCTCCGGCACCAGCTTCGCGTTGAACAATACGATCAGGTTTGCCACCGCCGCCGGCTTGGTGCAGCCGAGCAGCGAATCGAGGAGCGGTCGGTAGTCGGCGGGTTTGGCGTCCTTGGGCACACTGACTTTGAGTGAGTCCTTCCCGCTCGCCTCAAGGCAGTTCCGCAGGGCCACCTTCGCCGCGTGCTTCATGTGCGTGTCGTCGGACGGGATGGCCTTGGTGTACTCCAGCAGCGGCTTCACGAACTCCTCGTGCGGGTGGGCGGTCATGCCGTCGATGACGGCCCGCTTGATGCGGATGTTGTCGAACGCTTTGAGGCAGTCGAGCGCCAACTTCCGCTCGGTCTCGCCCCATTCGGTGCGGCTGGTGAGTGCCCGCACGGTCAGCCCGGTGAGCGACTCGGTCGGCACCTTGTCCAGGTTCTTCTGGGCGAAGTCGATGATCGTCTCGTAGCTCTTCACGTCCATCTCGCCGGTACGCTCCGTCACCATCGCGTACAGCCCGATGGTGGCGGACACCTTCGCCGGGTCGTTCAGCAGGTCGTTGGAGGTGGGTTTGAAAGTGCTCCGCGAGGCCGCTTCGTTCGCGGCCATCAGCCGCACGGTGGTGTTGTCGTGGCCGAAGTCGGCCAGCAGTTCCTCGGCGCTCGCCTGCGTCCAGTCCTTACGGGCGAACTCCGGCTTCGCCGCCTTGCCGTCCTTCCCGGTGTACACGATCCGCCACACCCGCCCGCGGTCCTTATCACGGCCGGGGTGCTTCAAGTCCACTTCGTAATGGCCGATGATCTTGTTGTAAAAGTCGCTCACATACAGTGCCCCGTCCGGCCCGAGCTTGATGTCCACCGGGCGGAACCACGGGTCGTCGCTCACCAGGAAGTCGCTCAGTTCCTTGCCCACTGGCGTGCTCCCCTTCCACTCCACGCGATCCACGTTGATGCGGCTCGTCACCACGTTGCCGAGGAACAGCACGCCGTTCCACTCCTTCGGGAAGTGGTTGGCGGCGTAGTACACCACCCCGCACAGGCCGGTGCTGTTGTGCAGGTGGGTGTACACGTGCGGGGCTTTCCCGAGGCCGTCATCCGGCTTGCCGAAGCTGTCGTAGTACGCCCCGCGGATGAGTTGCGTCACCGGCTTGCTGTGGCAGTCGGCGGTGTACAGGTTCAACCACGGGTCCACGGCGATGCCGAACGGGTTCACCTGCCCGCGGGTGAAGATTTCGATCCGGCTGCCGTCCGGCTTGAAGCGGAACGTGTGCCCGCTGTTCATCGCGATCTCGTGGCCGTCCTTCCCCTTCACCTTGCTGTCGTTGGAGAACCCGTGGCAGGCGTACACCCACCCGTCGGGCAGCAGAGTGAACGAGTTGGTCATGCCGTGCGTGTCCTTGAACCCGAACCCCTCGTAGAGCACCTCGCGCTTGTCCGCCTTGCCGTCGTCGTCGGTGTCGGTCAGCTTCAGGATTTTGCCGCACTCGCTCACGATCACGCTTTTGCAATCCGGCAGCGGCAGCACGCCGATGGGGATGTTCAGCTTGTCGTCGAACACCTTCACTTTCTTCGCCTTGCCGTTCGCGTCGAAGTCACTCAACACGAACAGTTTGTCGGTGCCCTTGCCGCCCTCCGCGGTCCAGGGGTAGTGGTGCGAGGTCGTGACCCACATGCGGCCCTTCGCGTCGAAGGCCAGTTGCATCGGCTTCTGGATGTCCGGCTCGGACGCGACGAGTTGGGCGGTGAACCCTTCGGGCAGTTTGAACTTCTTGAGTTCGTCGGCCGGCGACAGGGCGTCGGTCTTGGCGACCAAGTCTTGGGCGACGGCGGGGAGGGTCACGGTGAAGGCGAGCAGTAGCGCGAACAGGCGCATCGGTGAACGCTCCGAATGCGGGAGAGGGCGGGAGAGGGCGGGAGAGAAGAGATATCGTACCATAAATTGCGGCACGCGGATGACGCGGACGTGGCGCGTATGACAGGGATCAGAACAGATGTGGTCTCTGTGTTGATCCACGTTCATCCGCGCCTCGTCCGCGTCATCCGCGTGCCGCATTTCACTTGTCAACTACCGCCCCACCCGCGCGCCGGTGGCGGCCTGCGGGCGGACGGTCACTTTGAGCTGGTTCGCGCTCACCTTCTCCGTCCGCACCACCCGCCGCTCGCCGTTGCTCAGTTGCACCGCATACTCTTCCACCGGCTTGGTCAACTCGGGCACCTTTAACACTACACGATCCCGCTGGCCGGCACCCATCTCGTGCAGGTCCACGGCCACCTTGCGGACGAGGTTAATCACGTTCGCCGGCGGGTCGGGGAGCGTCATTGTGGCGGCCAGTTCGCCGCTCGTCCAGTCGTCGCTGGTGAGCGAGAAGCTGCCGGCGAAGGCGAGGGCGGCGGGCACCAGCCGCGGCGTGCCGGTGTACGCCGTCGCCTTCTCCTGCGTGACCGTCAGCGGGATCATTACGTCCGACCCGCCGGCGGCGCGATTCACCGCCTCCACCGTGCCCGTCCACTCCCCGCTGATCTTCACCGACTTCTTGTCCGCCGACAGTTCCGCCTTCACCCCCTTCACCGCCTTGTTCGTCACCGACCCCAGCTTGACCTCGGCGAACGTCCACCCGGCGTCCGGCAGCAGCACCCGGTCGAACGGCCCGGTCGGCTTCTCCGGCACGCGGATGGGCACCGTCATCGGCTTCGTCGTCTTGTCCACTTGCGTGCCGGTGTCCGTCACCCGCAGCACCACCGACAGCGCCCCGGCCGGCGGCGCCTTCACCTCCACCGGCTTCCACTGCTTGGAGATCTTGTCGCCGTTCAGGGCGAACACCTGGAACGGATACAGGCCGGGCTGTTCGTACACGACGAGCCGCTCGAACGCGCCGGCGGCGGCGGTGATGTACTCCGGCTGGTGGGCGTCGGTGCCGGGGTCGATGAGCAACTTCTGCGCGCCCTTCAACTCGCCCTTCACGCGGAAGGTGGCCGGGGCGGTGCCGCTGCCGATCGGTTCGACGGTCAGTTTCGTGACCGCCGGCCCGTCGGTCGCCGCGGTCGAGTTGGCCACCGACACGCTGACGGCGCGGTCGTTCTCCTCGTTCAGGAAGTTCCGCACTACCAGCTTCACCGAGTAGTTGCCCGGCTTCTCGTAACAGTGCGTCACCTGCTTCTGTTCCGGGTCGAACGCCTCCAGCGTGGTGCCGTCGCCGAAATCCCACCAGCCGGACTGCCCGCTGGCTTGGTTGTTGCACGAGACGGTCAGCCCGTCGCTGTTGCAACTGAAGTTGGCGAGCGGCTTGGGCGGCTTGGCCACCTTGTCGACGATGGCGGTGGCGTACACGCCGATGACGCCGGTGGCGAGGCCGGCAGCCCCCCCGAAGGCGAGCTTGAGCAGCCCGAACCCCTTCTTGGCGATGGTCGGTTTGGCGGGTGCAGGCGCATCGGACATGGCGGCCCTCCGTGGCTGAGTCGGCTGGATGATCTGGGGGGAAATACCCGATGCCGGGGGATCGGGCAAGACCGAAGTGGCGAACGGCGCGACGTGAGTCCGCCGGTTCTGAAACA
>JANNVG010001354.1:0-2497 GCA_031414395.1 Fimbriiglobus sp. | reverse complement strand
TCCCCCCGCGCCCCGCCGCCCCCCCCCCCCCCCCCCCACGGGGGGGGGGGGGGCCGCGGCCGACGGGCGCGTTCGCCTGCCCGACTCTCGGATCGCTCGCCGACATCCCCGCTCGACCCGCCCTACCAGCCCCGCCGCGTTCCAGCACGGCGGGTCGTCGCGGCCGGGGGGTTTGGTGGGAACACATCTCCGGCACTCGGAGGAGTGGTTGTGGTCGCCGGCCGCTCGACCCGCCCTACAAGAACTGCCCCCATATACTGCCCTTCCGGGTGGCCACCGCTGCGGCCGCCCTTTCACCTCGGAGTGAGCGAATGAAATCGCCGCACCTGTGGGCGGCCGTGGCCGCCGTGGGGGTCGCCGTGGCCGCGCCGTCCCTGCTCGCCGACGAAGGCATGTGGCTGTACACCGCCCCGCCCCTCAAGCAACTGAAAGAGAAGTACGGGTTCGAGCCGACGAAGGAGTGGCTGGACCACCTGCAGAAGAGTAGCGTGCGGTTCAACTCCGGCGGGAGCGGCAGCTTCGTGAGCGCCGACGGGCTGGTGATGACCAACCACCACGTCGGCGCGGACGACCTGCAGAAGCTGTCCGAGATCAAGAAGGTGGACTACCTGAAGCTCGGGTTCGAGGCGAAGACGAACGCCGAAGAGTTGAAGTGCCCCGACCTGGAACTGAACGTGCTGCTGGCCATCAAGGACGTGACGGCCGAGGTGACGGCGGCGGTGACGGCGGACATGAAGCCGGCCGACGCGGTGAAGGCCCGCCAGCAGAAGATCGAGGAGTTGCAGAAGGGCGTGGCCGACGAGGCGAAGGGCATCCGGGCCGACGTGGTGACGCTGTTCGCCGGCGGCGTGTACCACCTGTACACGTTCAAGAAGTACACCGACATCCGCCTCGTGTTCGCCCCGGAGAAGCAGATCGCCTTCTTCGGCGGCGACCCGGACAACTTCGAGTTCCCGCGGTTCGACCTGGACATGTGCTTCTTCCGGGTTTACGAGAACGACAAGCCGATCAAGTGCGAACACCACCTGAAGTGGAGCACGGCCGGGGCGAAGGACGGCGAACTGACGTTCGTGAGCGGGCACCCCGGCCGCACCAACCGGCAGAACACCGTGGCCGAACTGGAGTACCTCCGCGACACCGGCTACCCGAACGTGCTGTCGCGGCTGAACCGCCTGGAAGTGCTGCTCGGCAGTTGGGTGGCCCGCAGCGAGGAGAACCGCAAGAAGGGCGAGGACGACCTGTTCGGCATCCAGAACAGCCGCAAGGCCCGCATCGGCGGGCTGCAAGGGCTGCTCGACCCGAAGCTGTTTGATCGCAAGAAGGCGGAGGAGGCGAAGCTGAAGGCGTTCGCCAAGAGTCTGGTGAACCCGGCCCCGAACGGCGGGTTCCCCGGCAAGGCGAAGGAGGGCGAGGCGGCCCTGGCGGCGTTCGATACCATCGCCGCCAGCCAGAAGAAGCGGGCCGAGTACCTGAAAGAGTCGGTCGCGTTCGGGTTCAACAGCCAGGCGTTCGGCACCGCCCAGACGCTCCTGCGGTACGCCGACGAGATGAAGAAGGACGCGAAGGACCGCCTGCCCGAGTTCGGCGAGACCCGCATCCCGTCGCTCAAGCGGTCGCTGCTTTCCCCGGTGCCCGTCGAGACCGACTACGAGACGCTCAAGCTGGCCGACTCGCTGTCGCAGTTCGCCATCGCCTTCGGTGCGGACAACGAACTGGTGAAGAAGGTGCTGGCCGGCAAGTCGCCGCAAGAGCGGGCGTATGAACTGGTGAGCGGCACCAAAGTGACCGACCTGGCCACCCGCACCAAGTGGTTCGAGGGGAAGGAAGCGCCGGACTCCGACCCGATGATCGCGCTGGCCAAGCTGGTGGACGAGCCGACCCGCGCCCTGCGGAAGAAGACGGAGAACGAGGTGGACGAGCCGAAGCGCCAGGCCTCGGCGGTGCTGGCCAAGGTGCGGGCCAAGATGGACGCCGGCAACACCTACCCGGACGCCACCTTCACCCTGCGGCTGAGCTACGGGCCGGTGAAGGGGTACAAGGAGAACGGCAAGGACGTGCCCGCCTTCACCACCATGGCCGGGCTGTACGAGCGGAGCAAGCAGCAGGGGAACACCGGCCCGTTCGAGCTGCCCAAGCGGTGGGAGGACAAGAAGCAGAGCCTGGACCTGACCACGCCGTTCAACTTCGTGAGCACGGCCGACATCATCGGCGGGAACAGTGGAAGCCCGGTGGTGAACAAGGCGGGCGAGGTGGTCGGGCTGATCTTCGACGGGAACATCCAGAGCCTGGTGCTCGACTTCATCTACGACGACGAGTACGCCCGCGCGGTGAGCGTGGACAGCCGGGCCATGATCGAGGCCCTGCGGAAGGTGTACGACGCCGCGTGGCTGGCCGACGAACTGCAAGGCAAGAAGAAGTAAGGCCCGACGAGCCGCGACCGCGAGGGAGCGGGTGTGGCCTCAGATCGGGTGAACCGGCGGCGTCAGCCGCCTGGGTC
>JANNVG010001353.1:0-5758 GCA_031414395.1 Fimbriiglobus sp. | reverse complement strand
CACGCGGAATCCTTCTCGGAGAACACCGCGTTGGCCTTGCCCGTAGCGGGGTCGGCACTCCACACCTTGAGTTCCGTTTGTAGCCGGTTGAACTGCTGCACCATCACCCGCGTGCCGTCGGGCGTCCAGTCGGCGTGCGGCAGGTAGTGCTCGCGGGGGTCGCCGGGCAGGTCGAGCCACTGCACCTTCCCGCCGACGGCCGAGATCACGCCGAGCCGCGTGGCCGAGTTCTTCTCGCCCACCTTCGGGTACGCGAACGATGTGACCTTCGGCGACTTGCTGACGACGGTGTCCACCAGGTGAAACTCGGCCACGCCGGTGGTGTCGAACTGCCAGAACAACACGCTCTTGCCGTCCGGACTCCAGCGGAAGCAGTTCCGCAGGTCGAGTTCCTCTTCGTTCACCCAGTCGGACGTGCCGTTGACGAGCGTCTTCGAGCCGTCGGCGGTGAGCGGCGTGACCTTCAGGTCTGCCAGATTCTGCACGTACAGGTTGTTCTCGCGGACGAAGGCGACTCGCGTGCCGTCCGGCGAGAAGGTGGCGAACATCAGCGACGACGGTGCCGCGTCCCCGCCGAGCTTGCGGAGCGTCTGCCCCTTCACGTCCAGCAGCCAAGAGTCGCCGCGGGTGTTCCGCCGCCACACCCGCTGACTGTTGGTGAAGAGGAGCAGCTTGGATTCGTCGGCGGAGAATTCGTACCCCTCCACCTTCAGCGGCTCTTTGGCGTCCTTCGGGGTGAAGGCATTGGCCGGGACGACGACCTCGTTCTTCCCCGTCGCCGGGTCGTGGCGAACCAGTTCACTCTTGTCCAGAGTGAAGTAGGTGGACGACTTCTTGCTCCACCGCCGGGCGGGGAGCGACTCCGTGGCGAACTCGCCGGTGCCGAACAGCCGTCCGACGCTCAGGAGCGAGTCGTCTGCGCGGAGCGCGCCGCACACGGCGACGCAGGCCGCAAGGACGATGAGTCCACAGGGCGATGGTTTGTAGTCGCGGTTCACAGCGTCCTCGGGTGTGTTGACAGGTCGGCAAGCTCACTTCTTGTCGGGGTCGTAGGTGAACGCATCTTTGTCCGACGGCAGCACCCACACGTTGCGGAACTTCACCGGGTTGCCGTGGTCTTGCAGGAACACCGGGCCGGTGCTGGTCTTCTTCTGTTGCGCGCTGATCTTGTCCAGGTACGGTGTGTTGCCGTACCGGAACGGGTGGAACGTCGATTTCGGCTCGCCGAACTTCGCCCCGTCCTGCACCTTCTTCCCGTTGAACCAGACCGTCGCCGTGCCGTCTTCGGTGATCTTGCCGGCGTCGTCCCGCCGCGGAGCGCGGTAGCGGATGTCGAACACCTGCCACTCGCCCGGCTTGCGGCAGGCGTTCTCGCTCGGGGCGGAGAACCCGTACACGGCGCCGGCGTCGTCCTGTGTCACCTTCTCCTTGCCGAACGAGTTGAAGATCTGGATCTCGTAGTGGCCGTGGATGTACACCCCACTGTTCGCCGGCCCCTTCTCGGGCAGCACGAACTCGACGTGCAGGTCAGCGTCCTTGAAGTGCAGCTTCGACACGATGTGGTTCTGGTTCTTGTTGGAGGTGGAGACGAGCGCCCCGTCTTCGAGCGGCCAGTCGATCTTCTCGCCGGCCATGCTCAGAAACGAGTGCGCCCCCTTCTCGTCGAGGAGCGCGGTCGCGCCCTTCGGCGGCGGCACCGGCAGCTTGCTCTGGTCCGGCTTGAAGTCGGCACCCGCCGACAGTGCGGCGAGGGTGAGCATCAACGAGGGGGTCATTGGCTCGACTCCGTGGGTGGTGTTCGGTCTCGTCACTTGCCGCGCTTGTCCCAAGTGATGTCCACGTCGTTCTTCTGATTCGGCCCTGGCGTGCTGCGGCCGTCCGTCACGTACTTTTCCATCAGGGCGGTCAACTCCTTCACCTTCGCCGGCTCGGTGGCGTACAGATTCGCCTTCTGTGTCGGGTCCGCTTTCAGGTTGAACAGTTCCCCGGCTTCGGAGTTCGGCGTGTAACCGCGATCCGTCCGCCACCACAACGGCTCGCCCTGCTTCCCGTTGTCGTCGCCGGTCGGGGCCAGGATGAGCACCCAATCGCCCTGTCGGATGGCGAACTTGCCCTGCCCGCTGTGGTGCACCGTCGCCTCCCGCAGGGGGGCCTTCCGCTTCTCGCCGAGGAGCGCGGGCAGGATGTTCACGCTGTCCACGCCCGCGTCGGCGGGCAGTTTCACGTTCAACACCGCGGCCAGAGTCGCCATCAGATCGACGTGACAGACGGTCTCGTCGCAGGTACTTCCCGCTGCGATTTTTCCCGGCCAGCGGGCCAGGAACGGCACCCGGTGCCCGCCCTCCCAGGCGTCGCGCTTCACGCCCCGGAGCGTGCCCATGCTGGCGTGCTCGAACTCCTTCAGCCGGTCGTACGCGCCGGGCTTCACCTCGCCGGCCACCTCCGGGCCGTTGTCGCTCGTGAAGACGACGAGCGTGTCCTTCTCGACGCCAGCCGCCTTCAGCGCGTCGAGCACCGCCCCCACGACCGCGTCCGTCTGCGTCACGAAGTCGCCGTACTCGCCCACCTTCCCCTTCCCCTTGAACGCGGCCGACGGCACCACCGGGAAGTGCGGCGACGTGAGCGGTAGGTAGAGGAAGAACGGCTTGCCGCCCTTCGCGGCTTTGGCGATGTGTTCGACCGCCCGCTTCTCCAGCCCCGGCAGCACGTCCACCAGTTTCCAGTCGGGCACCATCGGGCCGGCGATGTTGAACGACTCCTTGCCGACGGGCGCGGCGACCGACGGGATGCCGACGGTGCGGTCGTTGTCGATGAAGCAGTACGGCGGGTAGTTGGGCACGTCGGTGCCGAAGTACGAGTCGAACCCGCGGGTCGTCGGCCCGTCGGGGATCGGCTTGGTGAAGTCTCGTTTGCCATCCTCGGGCTTCGGCCAGCCCCATCCGAGGTGCCACTTGCCGACGCACGCGGTGGCGTACCCCTGCTCGCGGAGCATGGCCGGCACCGTCAGTTGCGTCTCGGCGATGAGCGGTTGCGAGAACGGGCCGATCACGTTTCGCTGCAGCCGCGTCCGCCAGGCGTACCGGCCGGTGAGCAGGGCGTAGCGGGTGGGCGTGCAGACGGCGGACGGCGAGTGCGCGTCGGTGAACCGCACGCCGTCCTTCGCCAGCCGGTCGATGTTCGGCGTGGGGATCTTTGATGCCGAGTTGTAGCACCCCACGTCGCCGTAGCCGAGGTCGTCCGCCAGGATGTAGACGACGTTCGGCCTGGTTGGCTCGGCGGCGGGCAGCACGCCCGTCAGCAACAGCACACTGAGTAGCGAAGCGCGGGTCATTTCTTGTCGCCCTTCAGCAGTTCGGCCGTCGCCCAGCCGAGGCGGAGGCCGGTCTCCAGGTACGTCTCGGCGTTGCGGTTGTAGTGGTAGCCCTGGTTCTTTGGCGACACGTCGGCTTCGCGCCACAGGTCGCGGGTGTCGAGGGCCTTCACGTTGCCGTCGAACTTCTTGTACTTCTTGGGGTCGTTCATCGCCAGCTGCGCCTCGGCGATCTGCTTGCCCGCCCCCTCGGTGCCGGGGTTGCCGCACCCGGTGGCCAGCACGAACTTGGCCTTCGGCGCGTCGTAGTCCTTCCGCAGACTCTCGATCAGCCGCTCCAGGTTCTCCTCGTACTTGCTGGCGTGCGCCTTGTTGCCGATGTCCTTGTTGCCCTGCCACCAGACGAACCCGGCGACCTCGTACCCCTGGTCCTTGTAGCCGGGGACGATTTTGGCGATGTCCTTGAGCGCCGCCTTCGCGCTGGTCATGTCGTCGTCGTACTGCTTGCCGGCGTACCAGTTCACTTCCTTTTTCGGCTGCCCGTCCACCCACGAGTCGGGCGTCTCCTTGTACCCGGCGTAGGTCTTGCCCTCGAACGTGAACTGCTTGCTGCCCGGCGGCAGCAAATCCCAGCCCAGGCTGCGGTTGCCGATGCACGACTTGAGAACCAGCACCGGCTCGTCGAGTACGTGGCCCATGACGTATCCGAAGCCGACCTCCGGGCCGATGGCGTTGCCGTTGTTCGCGGTCGGGCTGAGCGGCGCGCCCTTCTTCACGCGGGCGTCGTAGTAGTACACGTCCTTCCGCTCGGTCCACTTGTCGCCGTCCACAAGCCACGGGTACTTCTTGTCGGTCTTCGTCAGGTACGTCAGAGTGCCCTTGGCCGTGTCGGGCTTGATGTCGCCCATGCCGACCATGTTCGACTGGCCCATCAGGATGAACACCTTGACCGGCTTGCCGGCGGCACCGGGCTTGTCGTCGGGCTTCAGGTTCACGTCGGGCGTCTTCTGGGCGAAGACGACGGCCGGCACGAGCAGCAGGGCGAGCAGACGTGAGAGCATCGCGGGCCTCGCAGGGGGTGAGGGGTGAGACAGATCTCAGGGGTGGTGTGCAGGGTCGGGCGGAGGAGTGGGCAAGTTGCCCGCGCCTTCCGCCGTGTGGGGCGTCGCTGTCAAACCGGCCACGCCGCCCCAACCCGCACCTGTTAGCCCGACGCGCGAGCGAGGGGACAGCCACCGTTCCGAAAAATCAACGAGGTCAACACCACCCCTCACCTCCCGACCCGCGCAACAGCGGTTGGCCCCTCGCTCGCGCGTCGGGCTAACAGGGTGCGGCCGGTGGTGGCGAAACGACCTGTCCGCTTGCGGCCACCTTACTCCTTGACGCCCTGGCGGGTGACGATCGGCACGTAGCCGATTTCCAAACCCTTCGGCGGGGTGACGAGCACGGCGGGGTCGAGGTCGGCCAGCTTGCCCACCGTAGGCGGCGGTAGGTACTCTTTGTCCTTCGTCCAGCTCTTGTGCAGCATCTCGACGCGCTTCTGAAGCGCCTCCCGCTCGGCGTCGGTCAGGTCGGCGTTCAGCAGCGCGGGTTGGTCGGCGAAGCGGTACCAGGAGTAAGTCACGATGCTGCCGTCGCCGAGCTTGGCCTCGAACGGCCCGGCCTTCGGCCCCGGCTTCTTCCAACTGCCGTCCGCCTCGTCGGGCGTCACATACGGCTTCCGATCCGGGCCGACCGTCTTCGGGAACTCCACCTTCGCCAGCCCGGTGTCGGCGGGCACGTCCTTCGCGCTCACCACCACCCACTTCTCCTTGTCCTTGGCGTCCTTCTCCAGGCGGTAGTATTCGGGCAGGGTGACGAGCGACTTGTCTTTGGCGACGGTGTCCTTGTCCCACTTGTAGCCGTAGGTGGTGTCGTCGAGCGCGGTCGGGGTGGCGAACGAACTCCACGCCACCGGCACTTTCTTGTCGCGGGCGGTGCCGGGCGGGTAAATCTGCCACGTCGCGCCGCCTCCGCCCTTGAACGTGTGAACGGCCGACGCCTTCGGGTCGATGGTGCCGGACACTTCTTTCCCGCCGTCGAACCACGCCTTCACGCCGTCCCACAGCGCCGCCTTGTTGTACGCGGTGATGCGGTGGATCAGCGGGGCGTCGCCGTCCGCCTTCGCCGGGAACTGCGTGGGCGCGACGCGGGCGTAGGTGTCGCCCTTCGCGTCCTTGCCGATGTACGCCGGCACGTGCTGCGTCTCCATCTGCACCGCCTTGTTCGGGTCGGACGGGCGGGTGTCGATGAACATCCCGGCGTACTTCGGGTACTCGACGGTCGGCTTGGACCAGAAGTACGGCACGAAGAACGTGACCGGCCCCTTGAAGATGCCCGTGTTCAGGAACAGCGTCCAACTCTGGTCGCCGGTCGGCACGTCCTTGCCGGCGGTCGTCTTCTTGGCCG